>NZ_PYCI01000115.1:0-22708 GCF_003015105.1 Chroococcidiopsis sp. CCALA 051
ACCTCCTGTATTTTTCATACATAACGGCATTCTTTGAATAAACTTATCTCGATGAAAAAGCTCTAAAAATGTATTAAAAAAAACTATTTTATAGTTGCGGTTATATTGTAAAAAGGCTCTCAGCATATAAGCCTCATTCCACGCCCTACCTTCACATATCCATTCTCTTGGATATTCAAAAGGGTAAAAAATATCATGAAAATGTATATAAACTCCTTTATTTAAAAGCGGTAATATTTCAAAGAATATATGGTTAACATCACTATCTACTTTTGATACATGAGTTGAGTCGATAAAAAGAATATCTCCTGCATTTAATTCAGAGAACTTACCGACATCCACGTTCTGAAGCTTTTTAGGGACTATTTCGATTTTATTTTTGTCTGTTTCTTTGATTAAAGATAATAATAATTGTGGGTAAGGCTCAATAAAAGTACAAGATATTGAACTATTAAATAGTAAGTCGTTAGTATCCAAAATTAAGCAAGATGAATAACCAGAACCTACTTCAATTATTTTTTTGGGCTTTGCATGATTAATCATGCAGTATAAACAAATTGCATCAGAATATGAATAGGAAATATTTTCGTAGAAATATCTTAAATTGTCCTGCCGATTGGGAGTGAAAGGTAAACTTAGATAATATTCGCTAAATTCTTCAAATAGCTCAAATTGCGCTTGTTCATTCAAATCAATTCCAGAAAATTTTTTTGTAAGGTGTTTACTAAATATTTCGTCTTCTTTAGATTTAATCTCTGTTAATGATGGAATTGGCGAGTAAAAATGACCTAGAGGAACCCAAGTTTTATATAACCCTAACTTACCTAATTCAAGAAAATTTTGTTTTAAGTAAGGAGTGTTATACAATAATTCTTTAATTGTACCTTTCAAGTTTTTTTTCATATTGAAAATAGCTTGATTTAGAAAAGTTTGTATTGTTGTAAAACAGATGAATCGAATACTTTCCGTTGCGCTCAACTCATTGCAGCACTACAACTGCTCTGGTAAAAATTTTGCTCAAGTGAAGTGAGTAGTATTTACTAAAGAGGTGAATTTGCAGCAGAAATCTTATGAGATAATCCAATAGAGTTTTAGTAGAAAGCTATTTTTTCCCCCATTCAACAACTTCTTTCAAGCCATATGTTAAACGCTGATTAATACTATTAGGTAAAAAACTTAGTACTTTACCAGTTTTTGATAATGGCTTATGTTTTTTCCAACTATCCGATCTTTCAATATTTGTCCAGTGTTCGGGCTTTTCAAGATACTTTACTGTGCTTGCTTCTATAATTCCTAAGTTTTTAAAATAATATGCTAGCTCTAGTCCATAATCAAAATATTCTAAAGCTTGGCAGATTTTTAAATACTTTATAGCTTGTTCTGGCGTAGTTTTCTTTTTTGTACCTACGAAATCATATAACCAAACGACTTCACACCATAAAGGCTGATGTTTGCCATGCTTAGACAGAGAATTATTACGACTAGCTTGATAAATTTCCATGTCAAACATTAGAAATCCTTGCGATCGCATAAATGCTTCAAGCTGTGTATATGTAGTTTCTCCGATATAGTTCTCCACAAAACCTGTCTCTGTTTCCACACAGAAAGCATTTTGCAAAACCTGATTCCCTGCTTTAAGAATCGGTAACTCTAATCCTTGCGTATCAAGCTTGATAATATCTGCTGTTAATTGTTGCTCGTTCGCTAAACTGTTGAGTGTCATACATGAGACAGTATCTGTCCCAGTTTCTCTAAATTGATAATGATGTGAAAAACGACCAAGCCAGTCATGATTTGGGCGAAGCAGAGAATAGCAGAAAGGATGATGTGTTTTGTACATTACCCGATCTCCTTGCTCTCCAGAGATAGCAAAAGGTAGGTAACGAGTTGACTTGTATGGATGAGGCTCGCGACTCAAGCGCTTGCATTCACTAGCGTTTGGCTCGAAGCCAGTATATGCTAGTAGTTGTGCTAAATCAGACCATTTTGGGTCTAGTGGACCACTACAGCCTATATCTAAAAAATTTACTTGCTGTACCTGAGTAAAAGGATTATTCATACTTGTTTGTTGACATAAAAGAATAACGAGATTGTTAGAAAACTTAAGACACTTACCTTAATTTTTTAAACATATGCTTTTTCTATTTATACTACTCCAGCAACTACAGAGTTCTGCGATTCTTTTGTAAGTAGTTCAAACCAATTTTCAAAACTATCGCTTACTATTAGTTTTTTATCTGGAGATACGACTCCTTCAGCACCTATAGATGTAGCAACAACAGGTAGCCCCGCTTCCAGCATTTCTAGAGTTTTTAGTTTAACTCCTCCTCCCTTCAAAAGTGGAACTATTCCGATCTCTGCCTTTTCAAAGAAAATAGTGGGATCTTCAACGAAACCTGTAACTGTGATCTGTTTGCCTGCAAGTGCTAAAACTTTTTTAGAAGGATTAGAGCCGACTATATAAAGTTTGAAATCTCGATCTTGCTGAAGCAGTTTTTTAAAACATTTGTCAACGAAGTTAAGAATTGCTTGCTCGTTTTCTGGTCTTTCCATAGCAGCCCAGAATAAAAGACTTTTCTTTTCTATTTTCTCCGCTCGGCGTTTCACTTGATAAACAAAGCTGCTAGCTTTTGGAGGCTTTACAATAAGCTTTTCACTACCAATTGAAAATAAAGAATTTAAAAGATCGCGATCTTTTTTAGATAATACCCACAGTTCGCTTGCATTCGAGTAAAGTTTTTGCTCGTAACGAAAGATTCTGGCTACTTCAAGATCGAAAAATGAACTTTTTACAGATTGCCTTAACCAAACTTGTGTCAATACATCATGTATACTAATGACAATTTTAGTCTGTTTTGAATCGATATATTTTTTAACTATATCTAAATAAACGGCAGCATGAGAATATTCAAAATGAATTACATCATATGTTTTTGCAATCAGAAGCTCTTGAATTTTCTTACTAATTACTCTATCAAAACGAGAAGCAAATTTTAAGGGCGCTTGATAATAGTTCAAGCAGTTTATAGCTTTTTTGAATTTAGTAAGTGGGTATGTATAAAGACTATTACCAAAATCTGTTTGTAGATCTTTAGCAACAACTATTTCTGTAGTATTAGCGATAACAATTACATCAACAAATTCATGTAAGGCAGCATACTTCGCAAGATTCATAAAAGCAATTTTTTGTCCAGCTTGAGGATACTGCGTTGTAGGAGCATGAGCTGAAATAAATAAGACTTTTGACATACCACAAATACTATTAGGTTAGGAAAACGAGTTGCAGCGAAAAAATAGCGCTGAGTAACTCTGTGTTAAAAGTACTAACAATCCAACACTTACTTTGTTAGTACTAACCACTTAGATCCTTGTAATGGGGCTACAAATTCCGATACAGGAGTCTCTGACCTTTCAATCACTACCACGAACGGATATAAGTGAAAAGACTGAATAGCATCTTGAAAATAGGTTGAGAAACTAGCAAGACCGCTACCGCTTTTAATAGGCTTATATCCAAATTCTTGTAATGCATTTAAATTATGTGTCAACCCAGATATATAGGTATGAAACTGATTTAAAGTCCCATGAATGTCTTCACATATATAAACTCCTCCTGGTCGTAAATGCGGCAATAACTCTTCTAAAGTTGCAATCTGCTGCTCTGGTTCATGTCCGCCATCATCAATTACGATATCGAGAGTAGGAACCTCACTTTTGAATCGCTTCCAGAAATTGCGATCTGTTTGATCGCCAATAAAAATTTTAATTGAATCTTTTTCGTATGCTTTACATGCTTCTTCAATATCTACACCATAAATTTGACAATTAGAACCAAAATAGTTTTTCCACATTTCTAGGCTCCCACCGCTGGCAACACCAACTTCTAGAACCTGAACTTTTTGTCCAACAAACTTAGAAAGGTGACGATGGTAAATATTAAAATAGTGCTTCCACTTAAGTATTCCTAATCCTTCAGTATGAGAATTAAAATAAGATTCTAAAGCATTGGATGGAGTATTTCCATTTTCTAAGTGAGATTGGCAATGATTCGTTGTTATAGTGCTAGACTCACCATTAATGGTAAAATTCTGCCCCCATTGAAAACCTTTTTCTGCTATTGGGGAACTAAGTATTAGAGTTTTTAGTGTCTTTATAGAAGTTTGATAAGAACGTGGTATTAACATTTTTGCTAAATGACGAATGATGCTTTTCATAAATGCAAATCTCCTAAACGATCTATCTATTTAATAATCTACTAGTTTTTAGTTAAAACGAAATCCTGATTTGTTCAGGATTGACATCAGAAAATTTAAGTTTATGTTCGGTTATATTACCGAAAAATATCAATTGTATCTTCTAACGTAGGAAATTCCGCTACATCCCGAAAAATCTTAGTTGGCAAGGCATAGGGAAAATTAAATTTTCAGTATATAGGTAATAGTGCAGCAGTGATTGAAAAAGCTTATTTCAAATGGAGAAATAGTTAAACAGCATGAAGCAAAGTAAGAGCAGTACAATCAACTATTCACGGCTGTGTAGTGGCAATTTATAACTCAGGATACAAGAGTAAAATTAAAGTAACCCTTTACAAAGGCTAATCTGGTACAATTTTTTTAGTAGAATAGTTTACATGACTACAAAAAATCAAGCTAAGAGAACAGAAACTAAGCTGTACAATAGATGGATAGATAGTGAGAGATGCCCTGAAATTAAGTTATGGGACTACTGAGAAACCTGAGTAAGGAAAAGTTAAATAAAGTGTCTTATAGAGTAATTTAGATAAATTACTCTATCACTTTTTTACCCAGATCGCTTCCCATAATTAGTTTTCTTCTCGATCTACTTATAGCTACTGAGATTTGCTTGCATTCGATGAATTAAACTAATAATATCATCGGTAGTGTCTTCTAATTTAAAAGATTCATGCTGCAATGTAGATAAAATTGTATCTAATTGTGATTCCACATTCTTTTTACTTCCAAGTTCTAGGAGTAATTGATCTAAAACCATTCTAAAGAAAATATTTGATTGAGTAGTTCTAACATAATTTTTTACTATTAATTTTAGTAATTTGGAACTTTTCAAGAGCGATATTTGCTGCGTGCGTATTTCTTGACAAATTTCTTTTAGCAGTCGAGCTGTTGTGTACTCCATTAATACTATTTGTAATGTAAATAATCCCTGATTTTTTTCAACCAAAGAGCGTCGCCTCAGAGATTCTAAAGCTTCTGCTAGCTCTAGTGACTGAACTTTTAAGCCAAAATCATTCTTCAATTTCTGAAATGAAACTGGTTCGCGCTCAATTGCTAAGCAGTACATTAACTCTTTTTCAATTGGTTGTAAGCGATTGAACTGATTGTCAAAAAAATCTTTAACATCATTAAAAACTATTATTTCCTGTTTCAGAAAGTCAGAGGCGCTACTATCAAATATGTTTTGTATAGTTGTAGAAACCATATTTAGTAATAAAGGATTGCCTCCATAAATTTGAATTATTTTTTTCAAATCACCTTCCGAACCATAAATTCCTTTACCTTTAAGGATATACTGCCCTTCTAACTCATCCAATCCTATCAATCGTAGCGATCGCGTAGGTAATTCCTCTCCCTCTCTTATCGCAACTTCCTTGGGTTTCTCTCGACTTGTTAACAATAGACAACTCTGATGATACGTTTCTCCTATGTATTTTATAAGCCGCCCGTACTCCTCATCCTCTTCTTGATAGTGCGTATCTTTTCGATCGTAATTTAAGATTGATTCAGCACCATCAAGAATTAATAAACAGGGAGACTTACGAAAATATTTCAAGAGCAATGATATTCTTCCATTTGTAGTTTCTGGTAAATCTTTTTCTTGCTGATTAGATAGAAAATAAATTATCTCTTCTAAGAGTTCTCGTATTGGTGGAGCATGACGCAACGAGCGCCAAATAATGTATTTGAAATCACTCTGAAGCTGCTGAGCTAGCTTTATAGAAAGAGTAGTTTTGCCAATACCACCCATGCCTACTAGTGCTACTAAAGGACAACGATCTTGAACAATCCACTGTTGTAATGTAGCTAATTCTTGGGTACGCCCGTAGAAAGTATGTACGTCAACTGCCTCACCCCAGTCTTGACAACTATCCATATCAAGCTGTTGGTTGTGAGAGGGGTTCGCTAGGGTTAATCTTCTCTCAAGAGCTGTTCTAAAATTCTTTTTGCTTACTTTTTCGCCTAAAGCCTCTGAAAGTATCTTCCACAATCTAGGTCCAACATCTCTTTTTAAGTACTTTTCGCTGTATCCTTCTCGGTCGGCAATCTCTTCATATGTGTATCCTTGCCAAGCACCTCTAAGTACTATTTTTTGAATATCTGTCAAATGCGTACCCTGTTTGTTAAACACAACTGTATCTGCAACGATAAATTCTCTGGTTTCAAACGTTGAGGACTGAGAGTTGATTGCATTCATCTTGTAGTTGTCTCCAAAATAGTTGAAATCTTTAGCTCTACTAGGGCAGAAATGAGCGCTCATCATTTGATAGCATTGAGTTCTATGTAATTTCTCTTAGCGTGTAATGTCGCTCTAGCACATTTTAAATTGCTTAACGGAGAGACTTTTTGGTTCTAGTAATTTCTCGTTTGCTCTTGCTATTCCGAATATAAGCTCCAAGTCTAATCTAGAAGTTTATCTGTTAGTGAATTGGAGTGTGCGATCGCATAAAACACTTACATGCAAACGAATCTTTCACAATTATTTTACTCAGAATCAATTCAAAGCTTCTCAATAGAGATGTGCAGCTGTTTGCAGTATACAAACTCAACGATTAAGATATACTCTCTCCATCATTCATGTTCTGCTCTAAGTAAACCATATTCCTTCTGGCGTGAGTCAATAAAATTCTGGTATTACTTTAGTCACTTAATCTATATCATTACTTTAATCAGCATTGCAAGATAAATAAAGTTATTTACATGACATTTTTTGAATTTTTCGGTTGTTTTGGTTAAAACCTGAAAAAATCTGATATTTATCCGAACTTTTTGGATTGTTCAAATTAATTTAAGCATTTCAAAAACAATATTTTTCCTATACTTTGGGGAATGGTTAACCGTAGAAAAATTTAGTACATATATTAAGTGACGTTTAAATCTGTAATTATTTTGGTTATTTTTAATTCTGAACAACCAGAAAAATCGCATAGGTATCAACGCAATAGCCTAATTGCAAACTGCCGTCCAAGTTTCTATATGCCAGAGGAGTTATTAAAAACTATCGAAACTCAATCTCAACGAGAACACTCTTCCCGTTCTGGCTTTGTAACCAACTTATTATTTTTTTTACTACTATCGCCGATTGGGAAGCAATTACAGAAAAATGCTAGTCTAAATCGCCGTACTATAGCCCAAGAGTTGGAACAGTCGCTGGTACTATTTCAGCAGCAGTTGCCTCTACATCAAATCAATCAGCTTGCAGCAGCCACTCAGCGATCGCAAGCTCAGATGATGACTTATTTAGTTCTATTGGGATTGCAAGCTTACCAAGCAAAAGAACGTTTGAATAAAAGTGCTGAACATTAAGTAATCAGCTTTGTTACTCCTAGTATTTTTCTATTTGAAAGTATGGTATACCAACTGACTTGGTATACCTTTTTTTTATCTATAAAAACCTTTAGAAAGTTATTAACTACAAATGCCGCAGCCAAGCTGGTACAACTATCGAAAGCGGATAGATGCAGAAGGGAATTGCGCAACCTTCTCGCCAAAACTAAGCTGACGTATGAGCCTTTATTGCAAATCAAATTGCTAGTTCACTTCTCGTGAATGCCCAATCTCCGATTGAATTAGCACTATCAAGCCGATCGATTAATATTCTTTTGTCTATTCCAATTGCTCGCCTTGGCTCTCAGAACAAAGAATATGAGAGATAAAGATAGAAATTGCCGCGATCGCTCGGCGAGAATTGTTAAATAATGATCTTTTTATGGTGTTGCAATTTTGACTGCGATCGGTGTATAATAACAGCGAAAGGACGTGATAGAGTAAAAAAGAATCTATTTAGTTAGTAGATGCTTTTTGATTTGAGGTGTTTGAATGCTCAAAGTGTAACTTTTTGTAACGTTGAAGAACCTTAAATGTTAAAATTAGGGGGCTTCATGCAGACACCACTATGTTGGCAAAAGGTTCTGATTAGCAAGCAGAGATAAGAGATTTTATATCATTCCAAGTACTGCCGAGCAGTCGAAAACAAGCTTATAAAAGGCAGTAGCAAGCTTGAGCAGAAGATCGCCTCTAGTGCTTTTTGGCATAACTCAAAATAGTGAGAGAATTCCAGAACGTAGGAATTTCATAGTTTCGTTCTTAGTGAAGCTGTCGAAGCTGTCGAAGTTTCATCCAGCGAGCGCTTTCTGAGCTGAAAAAGTGTTCATTTTTTAATTGTCTCTAAAATCTTCTCTACTGACCAGTGCTTTGCTATTGCTCTCACCAAAGCAGTTGCTTCTTCTTCTCTAAGAGACTCTACACTCTTAATCAAGGCTCTACAGTCGTCGCTAATCCTAATCGAGATAGGATTGGTCGATGGCAGGTTTTCGGCAGACACTTTTTGACTTCCCAAAACATCTCGATCGATAACTACAGCTAATACATCAACTGTTTGAGAATCTGGTAAACTTTCATGAAATGCTTCAACTGATGTAATTAACTTTGCTTGAAGAGAATCTACTTCATGCTTGTTTACATCTGAAGTAACATTACAAGTAGAATTTTTAAGTTTTTTCAATTCCTGATGTTGACTAATAATGCTTCTAGCTTTAGAGTAAGTGATGTGTTCGCCCTTTTTAGCAAGTTCTAACGCCTCCTGGCGAGCGCTTTCAGAAGTAGAAGGAGCAGCTAGAAGATATAGAGCGGAGCTAGCAATAAATAAATCGGCAAATTTTGCCGATTTAAAAACTTCCGCCACCCTCATAAAGTTTCTTGCGGTTCGTTCCTTCCAACCAAATTCAGTTATTAGCCAATTGCTAAAATGCCCAAACCCAAGATATTGCTTGACTTCGATCAGCTTTTCACCTATTTCAATAATATCTTGTGTCGTTCTACGCATCATTCTTTTGATTTCACAAGTATGCTTTTGGACAGCAATTTGTGCTTCCATGTCAAGAGCTGCATAATCAAAGCTTTGCTGTTTAGATTGATTCCCATTATCAATATGATAGAGATTTTCCACGTTCCATCTTCCTCACAACTTTTGAAGATTTCTCGGCATCAATCGATTCTGCATAAGAGGCTGTGTCTAGATAATTATGAAGCTACAGTAGGAGCTGCGTTCTACAAGTAGCGTGTAAGCCTTTCTTAAACAGCCGGATTGATTCCAGTAAGCAAAAGCCTGCTACACCCTCTAGGATCTTAGTAAAACACGAAAATCACCTTGTGAACGGTAATTTAACCTCCATTCTCTACGAATAAGCTAGCTGTGTGCGCAATTGAGCTTTTTAATGGCAGCTACTACAAGTTAACTTCATACCGCTTTGCATCACTTAGAGTACTGGCATATACTTTGCAAGTCATATTGCTGAAGTAGTTTACATCATATATATCAATCTGATTTTGCTATTTGATTACCTTGAATCGACTTGTCTTGAGAGACACTCTTGATAGCCCAGTAAGTTGCGTTAAAAATTGTTTAGTCGAATATTAAACAAGTCTTTAACACACCGCACGATGCTACTTAAATTACCATAATACACTAATTATTTTGGTAATTTACATGACTATTTCTAGGGTGAGCGATCGCAGCAGTCAGAATGTTGAATCTGCACGATTTGCGTCAGATTGGGAAATTGCCGATCTAGCGATAGGATTTGATTGGTATATATTATTTAACTAATTTAACTAATCGATCGTCTACTCTACTAGCAACTTTTGTTCCTCTATTAGAGCCACTCAGTGTTTTAGGAAACGATTTCGGTTTCTATTACCATTTCTACAAGCAGGTAGTATGTCGCCCATCATTTTACACCGACAAAATACCAACAAAATCACTAACAATTAAAAATCTATCTCAAGAAGGAGGCAAACAAAGATTTAGTATATGGATATACGCTGTTGACAAACAAAGCTCTTTTGACGAGAAGGCTGCTGATTCCCGAACTTTTCCGACCTTTATTGGATTGACAAACAAAGGCAAAAACACTGAGTTGACAAGGTTTTCATTTAGCCAGAGCATAGAGATCAAGGTACTAAAAATCGTACTTAAAGCTCTTCACCAGCCCCAATTAGAAAAAACAGAGGATGAGTAAGCGTGATGATGCATCAGCTAGAGATATCCGAACTAGAAGAGGAATTGTCCCAACAGAATTATGGAAAATTAAGAGCTGCTTTTCCTGCAAGTGTAGTGCGGCAGAGGGAAAGAAGAGCGGCTGACTTGCCAGCAAACAAACATAGGAGTCTACCCCAACTAGAACAGAAGACACCACAAGTGGTAGTCATGCAGCTACAGTCTTTTGAACAAGTGACGCAAGCCGTCGAAATTCTGTGGCAAGGTCAACCGCTAGTCTTAAATGTTGTACAGATGGATGCAGAGATAGCACAACGAGCAGTAGACTTTGTTGCTGGAGCAACTTATGCACTAGAAGGACAGCAACAATATCTAGCGGCAGGGATATTTCTGTTCGCACCGAACGGCGTGCAGTTAGCGAACGCTATTGATGAAACATACTTATAAAGTCGTGCGTTTTAGCACCTCTTGCTGTAAAAAATAGTGATGCATAATTGCGATCGCAATTGTTAGCACCAATTCTGATTTAGAGCAATCTATCCGATCGTTCCTGTTCTAGGAGTTAGCGGTTCGTGCAGCTTAAAGATATCCGTGAATGTCTTGCCAATCCCCCACCATTTTATCCTTGCCAAGAAAAAGCACTGTGAAACACAGTGCCGATATAATTACGGGAGCAGATGGCGCGAAATTGGTATCTTAGCTCGATCGCGCGATCTTCAGATCGCTACTATTAGTGAGGCTTGCCTTCCGCTAACTGGGGAAAATACCACCCACAGAAAGTGATGAATTCATCTAACGCAGCAGGCTCTAAACCTTGGCTATGCAGGTAGAAAATCCAATCTATTAACTCAAGCCAGTTGAGCGTTCTCTTCAAATCGACTTCGTAAGTCCACTGAACATGACGTAGGGCTTTGGCACGTTTGCGATATTTCCAATACTTCATGACAGGTGATTTTTTGGGAGAGTCAAATATTGCCTGCGCGTAAATCACTGTCATAACAGCCTCGTTCGTAATATATACACCTTAATAGTCGATTGAGCTTTCTTTGTTCTAATTCTGGAACAGCTAGCGATAATGCATCGCAAGCTAAGCACAAACTTACTCTAGTTCTTATATCAGTTTACTCAATTTAGTTAATTAACGATCTGTATATTACAGAATTTTAAAAACTATGTAAATATATTTATGCAACATAGAACAATCATGTCTATATGAGAAAAAAGATAATCCACAAACAGAGGTGGTGGCGATTGGATTAAGCGATCGCCCCAAGAAGTTTTCTTCGGGTTGAGATAACCTTTTTCTCTGGGCTATTTCAATCAAACTGACATTTCATAAAAAAGTAAACAGCCCGCACCATCACGGGCTGACACGCGGCAGAGAAGGTTTAAAACTTTTGACCGATCTAACCCACACAAGGAATGGATATAAATGCCTTGAGTAGATACGAAAGGTAGATCTAAGCGTTAATCTTTTGCTCGTTTTTTAGTTAAAAAATAGCGGCAATTCACAGCTATAACGTATAGCAATGAAGCTTTGTAGACAATTTGATTATATTTTTAGAAAAAGATTGAATGATAAAATTTAGAACTGAAACTTACTCATAGGCGAACTTTAGCAAATACATAGCAAATTGATAAAAACTTAACTTAATTTAGATAAATACAATATTTTCAGACTTAATAGAGTTTGTCGATACAGAAAAGTTCAGGTGTTGGACATCGACTCGGCAATTGATGACTTAGCACAGAACTGGATGAAAGCGTTATGCGAAATGCTCGTTCACCCGCTCTAACAGCGCGGCGATCGCGGCTTCAGGAGTCATGTTGTTTAAGCTGAGGTTGTCAGGTTTTAAGATGAGATTTGGAGCCTGAGAACAGCGTTTCAAACAGCCTGTTGTTTGAATAGTAACGCGATCGCCTAAACCGCGATCGCGCAACACCCCTTGTAGAACGGACACCAATTTGCTGCCACCTTTTTTCAGACAACCCGACTTATAACAAGCAACAATCTTCACTTTGTCATTTTCTGGTTGGCGATCGGAGTCATTATCTGGGTTTGCTGTCAGCTTGTGAATGCGATCGGCTTTCAATTTAAATTCGCCTGTCTCGTACTTGAACTTTTGCTCCCCAAAGACTTCAATCCGATCGCCAGGTTTTAAGGTCAATCCAAGCCTAAAACGGGACTGTTTGGCGATTTTAATCCTCAACTGTCCGGTTGCAACCTCTAGTTGCAAGTATTTAGGTGTACTGTCTCGATCGACAGTAAAACCTAAAAATTTCCCTTCTACATGAAATGCCAACAGGCGATCGTGTTTAAGCTTGCTCATATCCCCTACTCCTTGTGAGTACGCTTGCAGAGCCTTTTAGCCTCTACAGTCTGCGGTAATTTCATGGGTTCCGGTAAGTTTGGGATTGCTAGTTCCCAACCGTTAGCTAAGGTAAAAATTTTACCCTCAGATCCTTCTGTTTGGTTTACTACTTCTTCCTCAAGATCTTTTTTGGCAACATAAATTACCAAATGTCCGGTAGCATTTTGACGCAACATGACTTTCATTTGATTTCCTCAACTGCTTCTAGTTCTTTTTTGCGACAACCAACGATAAAACCTTTTTCGATAAAATGCACGGCGTAGATATAGGAATTTTGCAAAAACGTACCAATACTGACGATGTAGCCGATCTCTCCCTTTTTCGCTAGTGTTGCGCCAATTTCTTGCCCTGGATACGTACCATCGTTGCGGATTAGCTTGCGAGTTTTTACTTTTGAGCCAATTTCAAAAGCTGGTGGCAAGTCTAGCTCTAATTCATCTGATTGCATGGGATTACCTCTGAGATAGGATTGTACGGTTTCACTTAAGGTTCATACAAATAGGCAGTAGAGGAGCAGAGGGGCAGAGCGGCAGAGGAGGGATTATTTGTTTTTTTCATGTGATGAAATGGAACTAGATTCATTAGTTCTTGCAGATCGAGGCTGCGCTTGTTTTGTACCGATTGCTGCCGTACTGCATCTAAGATGGATTGGGTTTCATCTGTGTTTAAACTAATGCCCTGCTGCTGTAGCAAATTAGATACTAAGTGCCTACCTGAGTGCTTGCCTACGACTAAACGCCGCTCCCACCCCACTTCTTCGGGAGCGAATGGCTCGTAAGTCACGGGATTTTGCAAAACGCCATGAGCGTGAATACCAGATTCATGAGCAAAAGTATTTTCACCCACGATCGCCTTCCAAGGAGGTACTTTGCAACCCGATGCGGTTGCTACCAGTCGGGACAGTTCTAATAACCGCGTCGTGTCAATCCCCAAATCGATCCCTTGAAGGCGTTTGAGTGCCATGACGACTTCTTCTAAAGCCGCATTGCCAGCTCTTTCCCCCAAACCATTCACTGTTGTATTTACCGATAAGGCTCCCGCTTGCAGTCCAGCTAAAGCATTTGCCGTTGCCAAGCCAAAGTCATTATGGGTGTGCATTTCTACAGGCATCGATAAATACATCACCAATTGCTTGACTTTGGTGTATGTAGTAAAAGGGTCGAGAATTCCTACAGTGTCGCAAAAGCGAAACCTTGATGCGCCCCACTCTTGAGCGTAAAGGGCGACATCCAAAAGGAAATTTTCATCAGCTCTAGAGGAATCTTCACCCCCGACTGCTACCCAAAGATTGCGATCGCGGGCGAAAGTAATCGCATCTTTGAGTTTTTGCAACATTACGCGCCACTGTCCGTGAAACTTGGCAGCAATTTGAATCTCAGAAACGGGAATGGATATATGTACTCGCTGCAAACCACAGGCGATAGAAGCCTGAAGATCTGAAATTGTGGCGCGGTTCCAACCTAAAAGTTTAGCTGACAAACCCAACTCAGAAATTGCCGCGATCGCTTTAGTTTCAACTTCCCCCATTGCGGGGATACCAACTTCTAATTCACTTACACCAATCGCGTCTAGAAATTTGGCGATCGCTATTTTTTCCTCAATTGTGAAAGCAACACCCGCCGCCTGTTCTCCATCTCGTAGTGTCGTGTCATTAATCGCGATCGGATTCATAGCACAATAGCCCTCGTAGCATTTAGGTTTTCGCTCTTGAGTTTCAGATTTCAATCTCAGATGCGTGTCAATACTTTTCGGTTAAGGCAAGATCCCCCCTAGCCCCCCTTGAAAAGGGGGGGGACTTCTGCCCCCTTTTTAAGGGGGTTGAGGGATCGCCAAGATTTTTGCATTGACGCTTCCAAGATGTATCAAAGTGTGTGTAGCCGTTCAAAATGGTAGGATGCTAGCAAAATTTACTTCATCGATCGCAATAACAAATAGCCGAAACAGCCATTCACAATTGCAGGAACAACTATCAAACTGAGGATAGCAACTAAGACTGTAAACATAATGTTACCCATTAAGAGTAATGTGAGTTTTGTTCTCTATCCAAGCAAAAATTCGTGCTAATCGATCTATGGAAATCAAACCGTATTGCCAAAGAATCATAGGTAGGGGAGCATAATCTAACTCATGGTGATGCAAGCATTACATCTATGTCCTATTCGCAGGTTGAACAAAAGTCAAAGTTAGGCTATCTTCTGCTAAGAAATGAGCGAGATGAAAGGCACGTTCTTCAGTCTTCAATAAAATTTGCTCGTACAAATAGCGAGTAGCGCGATCGCCTACACTTTCTGCTTGAGCAGCTTGACGACGAATGAGCTCGATCGCTGCTTGTTCGGCTTGCAGATCGTTTTCTACCATTTGGCGACAGGAAAAAATTCCATCTGCTTCTGGCGTAAAACAGCACAATTCTGCGAGTTTAGTAAAGCTAGCTGCTGGTACGCCGCCTAGTCCATCCAAGCGTTCGCCAACGTCGTGTACGTGTGCTTGAACTTGTTCGTAACTCTCGCTGAAATACTGGTGCAGCATATAAAATTCTGCACCTTCAACGACAAAGTGATGCTTTTGATATTGTAAATAAAGAGCTTGAAAACTTGCTAGGATAATATTTAATCCTTCACAAACGGGAACGGTAACTTCATGCCCTAAACCAATGGGGTTATCTAGCACTTCTCCGAAATTACGTAATACAGTTGCTTGTGTCATTAATTTTCTCCTTTTGATTTTGGTAATTGGTAAGTCAAAAGTCAAAAGTGAAAAGTTAAAACAGTACTCACAAATGACAAATGACAAATGACAAACTAAGAAAAAATGTCTGCTGTCCAGCAGCGTTCTAACCAATCGAGTAATTCTTGGCGAGTGGCTAAGAAATGCTGTACGGTACTGCGGACGAGAAAGGCAGCGATCGCACTATTAACTTCAACCACTAAAGAACCATCCGCAGGACAACAACAGGGGATACTTAACTCTTGTAAGCGGTGGTAAATTCGCCAGCGATCGCTGACGGGTATTTCGACAATTTGAACATTTGGATCGGAACTGGTGGGCTTAAACATAAGCAAGATGTCCTGTTTAAAAGTTTTCTCAATAATTAATTACGGGATATATAGCAATCCTATTTGATTCACGAACGTGGAGCAGGCTAGAAGCCTGCTTTACAAATAATTTAGAACTGCTATAGCAGTCTTAAATTATTAGATTTGGTTTGAAAATCGGGAGTCGGGAGTCGGGAATCGGGAGCCGGGAAGAGTGTATTTTGATTCTTCCGTCTCCTATTTTTTGACTTTTGACTTTTAACTTTTGACTTTTAATTGTTGTTCGAGTTTTTCGATCCGTTCTAATAAAGAACGAATGATGCTTGCTTCTATATCAGGTAGTTTTGCGTGTTCTAGGGGACAGTCACGCACACCTTTATGACAAATATTGCGCCCAGGAACTCCTACCGCAGTGCAGTCTGAGGGAACATCTCGCAAGATAATTGAACCTGCACCAATGCGGACGCGATCGCCAATTTGAATATTGCCTAAAACTTTCGCACCTGCACCCACGACTACGTTTTTGCCCAAGGTAGGATGGCGTTTACCAGTTTCTTTCCCTGTCCCGCCAAGGGTGACACCTTGATAGATCAGTGCGTAGTCTCCGACGATCGCAGTCTCTCCAATGACTACACCCATGCCGTGATCGATAAACACGCCTTGCCCGATCTGTGCGCCTGGGTGAATTTCAATTCCCGTTAAAAATCGTCCTAGATGAGAAATCAAGCGGGGAACAAACGCAACTCCATGACAATGCAACCAGTGCGCGAGACGATGCAGTACCATTGCATGAAAGCCAGGGTAGCAACAAAGTACCTCGAACCAATTACGTGCTGCCGGATCGCGATCGAAGATAATCTGAAAATCTGTCAATAATGGCTGCAAAAATGACAAACGCAATTGTTTGTCCGTCTTTTGGGTTGTAAAGGTATTGGAGATCTGTTGCATCGGACTTGATGGGGTGGAGGAGCCGTGTGTTATCTCTGCTTATATCAGGCAGCTCTACCCGCAGCTATGCAGCCGATGTCGATTGGATTTATTGGATATATTAATTTGTACTCAATTAATCTAAACCCCAACTCAATTGGGATTTGCAAGCTAAAAAAAAGTTTTTTTGGAGTTGGGGTACTAGTATTTTTAAGTTAGGGGTACTAGTATTGATCGGGGTAGGGAGTCAGTATTTGTGTACTCAAAACTAAACTCTTAACCCAACAGGATTTAACGGCATTTTTATAACTGTTTTTTGGATATATTAACTTGTACTCATCTGCGATCGAGGGTTTGTAAGCTAAATTGCGATCGCTATCTAAATAATTAAAATAATCTTGATTTAGTTTGTTCGGCAAAAAAAGTGATATTTTAGATACAGAATTGAATTCCGTGAAGTCACTGGGTTAGTTCTAAATTGACTACTCTGGTTCTTTACCCTCGAATTGCCTAAGTAGATGGCGCTTTGGGGGGCGATCGCATACGATTTGAGTACAGAACGAAAAAAAGCAAAAAGCAACTCAAATCGCATTCAAATCCTTACTGTGCTTAAGTTTAAAGCGAGTACAGAAATACTTGAACCCCTTCACCATAAATACTCGTACCTCAGTCAAAAAATACTAGCACCCATACCCAAAAACTTTTTTTAAAAGCTGCTAAAACCTTGGTATTTAAAAGCTGCAATTTTTGAGTACAAGTTTAATCAATTCAATAAATTCTATCCCGAACCACGGCAACAGCATCTTTTAAGGCGGCTGCTATAAAACCTATATCGCTAAACACCTGATGCACCAACAAAAACTTCAATGACACCACCACCTACCGGACTCCTAACCCCCACCGCAGCACCAGCAAAAACTAAAACTAAATCTGGCAGTTGTGGTTGTAGCAGTAAAACCGATGCCGCACCTAGTTTAGATGAAAAAATGAAGGCGCGGATCGAGAAGCATCCTTGCTATAGCGAAGAAGCGCACCACCACTACGCTAGGATGCACGTTGCAGTAGCACCAGCTTGTAATATCCAGTGCAACTATTGCAACAGGAAATATGACTGTGCGAATGAAAGCCGTCCTGGTGTTGTCAGCGAGTTATTAACACCGGAAGAAGCAGCGCACAAAGTCTTGGTAATTGCAGGTAAGATTCCTCAGATGACCGTGTTGGGAATTGCGGGACCTGGAGATCCGTTAGCGAATCCAGAAAAGACTTTTCGCACCTTTGAGTTGATTGCAGACAAAGCACCAGATATCAAACTTTGCTTGTCAACCAATGGTTTGATGCTGCCCGATTACGTCGATCGCATTAAACAACTAAATGTCGATCACGTCACTATTACTATTAATATGGTTGACCCGAAGGTTGGCGAAAAGATTTATCCTTGGGTTCACTACAGACGCAAGCGCTACAGAGGGATTGAAGGAGTCAAGATTCTGCACGAACGGCAGATGGAAGGATTGCAAGCCCTCAGAGAAGCCGATATTCTGTGCAAAGTGAATTCGGTCATGATTCCAGGAGTCAATGACGAACATTTAGCCGAAGTCGATGAAGTTATTCGTGCTAACGGGGCATTTCTCCACAATATCATGCCCCTGATCTCTGCCCCAGAACACGGTACTCACTTCGGTTTAACGGGTCAACGCGGACCCACACCCAAAGAACTGAAGTCATTACAGGATAAGTGTTCTGGCAACATGAAAATGATGCGCCATTGTCGTCAGTGTCGCGCCGATGCAGTGGGATTGTTAGGCGAAGACCGCAGCCAGGAATTTACTAAAGAGAAATTCATGGAAATGACTCCAGAGTATAACTTGGAGACACGCCAAGAAGTTCACGCCGGAATTGAGAAGTCTAAGGCAGAAATCAAAGCTGTCAAAGAAAAAGCAGTAGAGACATTACATGCTGTAGAGACGTTACATGTAACGTCTTTACAGGACAGTCCCAAAATCTTAGTTGCAGTTGCTACCAAAGGCGGCGGTTTGGTTAACCAGCACTTCGGTCATGCCAAAGAATTCCAAGTTTTTGAAGTGGATGCTAATGAAGCCAAATTTGTCGGACATCGCAAAATCGACCACTATTGCCAAAGTGGATATGGTGAGGAAGCAACTCTAGACCACATTATCAAAGCGATCGCTGATTGCAAAGCGGTATTGGTTTCTAAGATCGGTCATTGTCCTCAAGAAGAATTGCAAAAAGCTGGAATCCAGGCTGTTGAAGCTTACGACGTGATTGAGAAAGTTGCAAGTGAATTTTACGCGCAATATCTGCAAAATCAGCAAGGAGAATAGTCATGGCTTACAAAATTACCAGCCAATGTATTTCCTGCAACCGTTGTCTTTCTGTCTGCCCCACGGATGCTATCAAAGTCACTGACGGCAAGCACTGGATCGATCCCACACTTTGTACAAACTGCGTTGGCAGTGCTTATAGCGTACCTCAATGCGCTGCTGGTTGTCCCACATATGACGGTTGTATTCCACAACCTAGCGATTATTGGGAATCGTGGTTTACTACCTACAACCGCTTGGTTGGTAAGTTAACCAAGAAACAAGACTATTGGGAACGCTGGTTTGATACTTACTCCGAAAAATTCTCCGATCTGAAATTGACTACGCTTCATAACTAATGCACGGGCGGGTTGAACCGCAAGATTGTTGGTTCTGGTATAGGTATTCGCGAACAAACCCGCCCCTACAATCCCCTACTCCCTACTCCCTAATCATGCAAACTTGCATTTACCTGGACAATAACGCCACCACTAAGGTAGACCCAGAAGTTGTAGAAGCAATGCTGCCTTACCTCAGCGAAACTTACGGCAATCCCTCCAGTATGCATACTTTCGGCGGGCAAGTCGGCAAAGCGGTAAAACAAGCACGGCAACAAGTTGCAGCCCTAATTGGGGCAGATGATTCAGAAATTATCTTTACGAGTTGCGGTACGGAAGGAGATAACGCTGCTATTCGCGCCGCCTTGCAAGCACAACCAGACAAGCGGCATATCGTTACAACTCAGGTAGAACACCCAGCAGTGCTGAATGTCTGCAAGCAGTTGGAAACTCAAGGTTATTCCGTTACCTATCTTTCCGTAAATCGCCAAGGACAAATCGATTTAGATGAATTGGCAGCATCAATGACGGGTAATACAGCCCTTGTCTCAATTATGTATGCCAACAACGAAACAGGTGTGGTATTTCCCATCGAACAGATTGGATTGCGAGTCAAAGAGTATGGCGCTCTCTTCCACGTAGATGCAGTGCAAGCAGTAGGGAAAATTCCCCTGAATATGAAGACTAGCACTGTAGATCTATTAACTCTGTCCGGTCACAAGTTACACGCACCCAAGGGTATTGGCGCTTTGTACGTGCGACGTGGCGTAAGATTCCGCCCCCTATTGCTGGGAGGGCATCAAGAACGGGGACGCAGAGCAGGAACGGAAAATGTACCAGGGATCGTTGCCTTGGGTAAAGCTGCCGAAATCGAACTCGCACATTTAGCCACCACAACCAAGAAACAAAAGCAACTGCGCGATCGCCTAGAAAAAACTCTACTC
Source organism: Chroococcidiopsis sp. CCALA 051 (assembly GCF_003015105.1). Classification (NCBI taxonomy): domain Bacteria; kingdom Bacillati; phylum Cyanobacteriota; class Cyanophyceae; order Chroococcidiopsidales; family Chroococcidiopsidaceae; genus Chroococcidiopsis; species Chroococcidiopsis sp. CCALA 051. Next base: position 20,186 of record NZ_PYCI01000115.1, read on the forward strand.
GAAACAATTCCCGACTGTGAAGTCAATGGCGATGTCTTCGACGGCAAGCTACGCAAAAACAGATTGCCCAACACTACCAACATCGGCTTTAAGTATATCGAAGGTGAAGCCATTCTCTTATCCCTGAACCAATTTGGTATTTGTGCCTCATCCGGTTCTGCCTGCACTTCTGGTTCTTTAGAACCATCCCACGTATTGCGATCGATGGGCTTACCCTACACGATTTTGCACGGTTCGATCCGGTTTAGCCTTTCCCGTTACACCACAGATGCCGAGATCGACACGGTTTTAGCAGTAATGCCAGGTATTGTAGAACGCCTCCGCGCCCTCTCACCCTTCAACAACGACCAAGCCGATTGGCTGCAAGGTCGAGAAGAAGCACTGGTGAACGGATAAGTCAAAAGTCAAAAGTCAAAAGTCAAAACACGCACCACGCACCACCCAACTACCAACTACCAACTACCAATAAGTACCATGTGGGACTATACAGACAAAGTGATGGAACTCTTCTACAATCCTAAAAACCAGGGATTGCTAGAAGACGATCGCGAACCAGGAATAGCAGTTGTATTTGGCGAAGTGGGCAGTATTGCTTGTGGAGATGCCCTGAGACTGCACCTCAAGATTGAAGTCGATAGCGATAAAATTCTGGATTCGCGCTTTCAAACTTTTGGCTGCACCAGCGCGATCGCATCTTCTTCCGCTTTGACTGAGTTAATTAAGGGTTTAACCTTAGATGAAGCGCTCAAAGTCACTAACAAGGAAATTGCAGACTTCCTGGGCGGATTGCCAGAAGCTAAGATGCATTGTTCGGTGATGGGGCAGGAAGCGCTAGAAGCAGCGATTTATAAATACCGAGGTATTCCACTAGCCGTCCACGAAGAAGATGAAGGGGCATTGGTTTGCAGTTGTTTTGGGATTAGCGAGTCCAAGATTCGCCGCATCATTCGAGAAAACAACCTCACTACTGCCGAACAGGTAACAAGCTATGTAAAGGCAGGTGGCGGGTGCGGTTCTTGTCTGGCGGATATCGATGACCTGATCGCTGCCGTGCAACGGGAACCAGTTGTAGGCGTACAAATTGCTACAGGGATTGCAGCAACGAAAGAGCAACCGCAACGTCCGCTGACAAACGTGCAAAAAATTGCCTTGATTCAAAAAGTTTTGGATGAAGAAGTTAGACCCCTGCTAATCGCTGATGGGGGAGATGTGGAACTGTACGACTTAGATGGCGATCGCGTCCAAGTATTGCTGCAAGGTGCGTGCGGTTCTTGCTCTAGCAGTACGGCAACCCTCAAAGTTGCGATTGAAGCAAAGTTACAAGAGCGCGTCAACCAAAACTTGTTAGTAGAAGCAGTTTAGCAGTTACAAAGCATAAATAGGCGTAATTAGCAATATCTATGCAAGATTTCTCTGTTCCAGTTCCTAAAGTTTTAGCAGTTGAGCGATCGCCCCCAGCGATGTTCGAGCTAAGCGATCGCGGATAAATAGGCGATCGTCGCTACACAACCCAGACCAACAACCACTAACTAAATTTCAGGAGAAACAACCATGACTGACAACATTAGACAGATTGCATTCTACGGTAAAGGCGGGATCGGTAAATCCACCACTTCTCAAAATACGATCGCAGGTTTGGCTGAATTAGGCGAACGGATTATGATCGTAGGCTGCGACCCCAAAGCAGACTCCACTCGCTTGATGTTGCACAGTAAAGCCCAAACCACCATTCTACACCTAGCTGCCGAACGGGGCGCAGTAGAAGACCTAGAACTAGAAGAAGTTCTACTCACAGGTTACAAAGATGTCCGCTGCGTAGAATCTGGCGGTCCCGAACCAGGTGTAGGCTGCGCGGGTCGTGGTATCATCACCGCGATCAACTTCCTAGAAGAAAACGGAGCCTACGAAGACCTCGACTTTGTTTCTTACGACGTATTAGGCGACGTAGTTTGTGGCGGTTTTGCTATGCCAATCCGCGAAGGTAAGGCACAAGAAATTTACATCGTCACCTCTGGTGAAATGATGGCGATGTATGCTGCCAACAACATTGCACGAGGCATTCTCAAGTACGCTCACTCTGGTGGTGTACGCTTGGGTGGTTTAATCTGCAACAGCCGCAAAGTTGACCAAGAAATCGAACTGATCGAAACTTTAGCAGCTCGGCTCAACACCCAAATGATCCACTTCGTACCACGCGACAACGTTGTACAACACGCAGAACTGCGCCGCATGACTGTAATTGAGTACGCACCCAATTGCAACCAAGCCAACGAGTATCGCGCCCTTGCCAAGAAGATCAAAGAAAACGACAAGCTCACCATTCCCACCCCAATTTCGATGGACGAATTGGAAGAGTTACTCGTCGAATTCGGTATCCTGGGCGACGACAAAGAATACGAGCATCTCGTTGGCAAAACTGCGGAAGAAGTTGCAGCCGTCTAATTCAGACTCAGGGGACAAGGGAGACAAGAGAGACAAGGGAGACAAGGAGGACAAGGGGAATTTAACTACTATCTTCTTCCC
>NZ_PYCI01000116.1:0-22644 GCF_003015105.1 Chroococcidiopsis sp. CCALA 051
GCTTTATCTCCAATTAATTGAATACCAACACCAATTAAAGCAGCAGAAAAAATCGTCTGAAGCAAATTTCCCGTGCTTAATGCTTCTAAAGGATTAACCGGAATTAGACTCACCAACCAATCAATCAAAGATTGCTTTTGAGTCATTTGCGTAACTTCCGCGATCTGAAAGCCAGTAACTCCTACTCCTGGTTTTAAAATAATAGCCAGAGTGATACCTAAACCAACTGCGATCGCACTAGTAACTACATAACTAGAAATTAACTTTAGCGTGTATCTACCGACTTGAGTTGCATTTTGAATCCGAGTTAAGCCAAGAATCAGCGAAGAAAAAACAATCGGCACAACTACAAATTGAATCAGACGTAAGAAAGCCTCACCAAGAGGAGAAAGAAGGTAGTAGTCGAGAAACGCGATCGCGTCTGGAAAGCCATAAATTAACAAGATCCCAAAAGCAATACCTAATCCAAGCGCAGCTAAGATTAACGTTGATAATTTCATTAAATCAACTATTTTGACAGAACTTTTTACCTGAGTATATATTATAATATTTCACGAATACAGCTTAAAAACTCTTTGTGTCCTTCTTTGCGTCTTTGCGTCTCTGCGCGAAACAAAAAAAATATCCTCCTCCACCCAGCTAGATAGAGAAGATAAAAAACTAAGTCTCCTCAACTACAATATCTTCTCCAAAAATTGCTTAGCGCGATCGCACTGAGGATTAGTAAAAAACTGCTGAGGCGATGCATCCTCCGCTAACCGTCCTCCATCTAAAAACAAAATGCGATCGGCAACTTCTCGCGCAAATCCCATTTCATGAGTGACGATCGCCATTGTAATCTTAGTTCTAGCAAGATCTTTCATAACTTCCAACACCTCCTTCACCATTTCTGGATCGAGAGCCGAAGTTGGCTCATCAAATAGCATAACTTCTGGTTTCATAGCCAAAGCACGAGCAATCGCCACTCGTTGCTTTTGTCCTCCAGATAATTTTGATGGATATATCTTAGCTTTTTCTGCTAAACCAACTTTTTCTAGCAGTTCCATTCCTTCGTGACGGGCTGTATCTTTCGGTACGTGCTTGACTTTAATCGGAGCATAAGTGACATTATCCAACACGTTCATGTGGGGAAATAAATTAAAGTGTTGAAATACCATGCCGACATTTTGACGAATTTTCATAATATCGGTATGACGGTCAGTAATATCTGTACCATTAATATAAATCTTGCCCGCAGTCGGTATTTCCAGTAAGTTAATACATCGCAAAAAAGTAGATTTTCCCGATCCAGAGGGACCAATAACTGCTACAACTTCTCCTTTTCTAATTTGAGTAGAAATCCCTTGTAACACTTTCAGATTGCCAAAGGATTTATCTAAATTTTCGATATTCACTGCAACATCTCGATCAAGTGCTACGCTGTAATCTTCTTTCAAGTGCATATCCACCCCAAGTCAGACTTATGACTAATAAGTAGTAAATTAATCCAGCAAAGATGAGCGGTTCAAAGTAGATATATTTTTCCGCTCCCACAATTTGAGCGCGACGTAAAATATCGGCTACGCCAATTGTTGAAACTAACGCTGAGTCTTTTAGTAAAGCAATACTTTCGTTTACCAAAGCAGGTAAAATATTTTTGATGGCTTGGGGCAAAATAATATCCAACATCATTGGTTTGTAAGCAATACCTAAAGATAAAGCTGCTTCCCTTTGCCCTTTATCCACTGCTAAAATACCACCGCGAATTGTCTCGGAAATATATGCTCCAGAGTTAAGTGTAAAGGTAATAACTCCGGCTAATAATGCGGGAATATCAAACCCCGTGAGTTGAGGTGTGGCGTAGTAGACTAAAGCAATTTGTAGTAGTAATGGCGTGCCACGAAATATCGAAGTATAGGCATTGGCAAACCAGACAAGCGGCTTAAATGTTGAAATTTTGAATAGTGACAGAATCGTACCCCAAATAAAGCCAAAAAACGCTGATAATGCTGTAAATAGGAGCGTGATTCTGATGCCATCAATGATAAACGGAATACTCGCCGCTATCTGTCCAAAACCAGAATTAGCTGTATTATTAGCTGGTTGTTCGTTATTCCCAAACCATTTATTAATCAGATTTTTCATTTCACCGCTATCCTGTAGTTGCTTGAGGACGCGATTGAAATCTCCGACTAAATTTGAGCCTTTAGGAAAAGCGATCGCAGAGCCAGCTGCTTCTGTATTGGGAATAGTATTAAACTCCAAATCGGGATTATTAGCAATAAATCCTCTGGCGATCGTGTCTTCTATAATTGCTGCTTGAATTCTGCCTGATTTTACTTCTTGAATAATTTCTGCAATTCTATTTAAAGGAACTATAGTTACTCCTTTAAATTTTTTTGCTTCTTTCTCTTGCAAAGAACCAAGTTGAACCCCGACTTTCTTTCCTGCTAAATCTACTGTTTTAGTTAAATTGCTACCTTTTTTAGCGACAATCGTGTTTTTAGCTTCGTAATAAATGTCAGAAAAATCAACATTCTTTCTGCGTTCGGGGGTGGGTGTCATTCCCGCCATCGCAAAATCAGCCCGTCGAGATTGTAAAGCAGGAATGATACCGCTAAAATCAGTATCGCGAATTTCTAGCTCAAAGCCTAATTCTTTGGTGATGTACTTAGCAATGTCAACGTCAAAGCCGATAATTTCGTCTTTACCTGTTGCAGTGTCGCGAAACTCATATGGGGGATAATCGGCTGATGTTACCATTACCAGTTTTTTGCCTGCATATGGCTGTTGGGCGACTAGTTCGTTTACCCAGCCAAAGCAGAGACTAACAAATAATGCCGTACTCAATAAAAGTGCAAACAAAAGCCTTTTTTTTCTGGGCATAGCAATCAACTTTTGTTTTTATCTATGGTGTTGAACTGTTGCTAAGCTATATTTGAGAGATTTTAAGAACAGTTCCAACTATCCTAAGACTTATTTTCAGAGTTAGGCGATCGCTTTGCTACAAATTTATCGCAATTCTCGATTGCGTGCGTGATGTTTGTAGGGCGCACGGCTGTTAGGGCGCACAGATGTGCGCCCCTACACCCTTAAACAGGGGGAATTAAAGCCCTCTTTTCAATTCAGTTAGGGAATCGAGCGAGTATCTCCTGTGAAAATTCAGACTAAAATCTTTTTAGCTTTTGCAATTCAGCTTTTTCTTTGTCCAAATTTCTGAGTTGGATTTTTTGCTGTTCTAAATTACTTTTAAGTAACAACTGATTCTTTTCAATATCGATAATATAAGTAGTAAATCGATCGTTAGCGATTTCTAGAGCATCTTTCAATCGCTTCTCTTCCGTCTCTAAAACTGTCGCAATTTCCAGAACTAATTTCTCGACTAAATTTTTACTCAAAGACTGATAGTGATTGGATAATTCTTTTCTTAATTTATCAGCGATCGCCTCTAGCTGAAGCGTGGTATCTTTCTGATAAGTGTAGGTCAGCAAACAAATTAATAAAAATATCACAATACCAAACAGAATAGGATTCTCTCTCAAAGGTTGGGTAATACTGGAAATAACTTGCTTACCACCACCACTGACTCTTATCCCAATAAACATAGCACCAAAGCCAACTAGAAAAGTAAATTGCATCATGTTGGCTCGGATTTGTTTCAGGACATATGTTAGTGGAGAAACTCCTTGATAGCGACCTTCATAAGGAGCTTCAATAAAAGAATTCATTAAGCTTTTTTGAAGGTCTATGCGTCGGTCAGAATAAAAAAGGGATTTATCTAGGTTTATCGATGGTAAGAAATTGAGTGTTTTATATACAGTTTCAACTATGGTATTTAATCCACCTTCACCATAAGTCGTAGTCACTAATTGCCATTCTTTATCTGCCCACTTTTTCAATTCATGGCTGCAAAAATATGTCAGATCGGCGTTAACGTTACCATTCGCAGTGACTGGATTTTCTGCTCTTAGTTGAATATATTGAAATCCCCCTTTTTTCAAAACTTGTGGTTTTAGTCGCTCGATAAACTCTTCAACTTTGTACGTAATACTTTTTTTACTATACGTATCTAATAAAGCAGCTTTCGATTGATTGATTTCGAGCTTAACTTGCTTAAAAAACTTATCCTTGTCATCGCTAGCTTTTCGTAAAGCTTTCTTCGCCTGCTCTTTTACATCGTCAGTTGCTAAACCTTGAATTCGCGCTTCTTCTTGCTGAAGTGGTTGAGCGATCGCCTCAGCTTCGCGATCGAGAACTTGCTCTATGACGCTAAGTTCTTTTATCACTCGTGCAGTCAATCGTTGAGCTAAAATATCTTCTGGCTTACCTTTAATAAATGTTTCTAAAGATTGACAAAATTTTTCTAGTTCCTGTTGCGCTACTGAATTAATTTCTGAGGTTTGAGTTTGGAGAGAGAACGAACTGAGAGATAGAACTACTAATTCAAAAACATCACTTAGATCTTGACTGCGCAGCCAGGTTTCAACTTGAGTTAAACTCGGGATACTACCAATAACGACGCACTTAGCGATCGGTGCTGCATTAGCGATCGTTATTAATCCCTGCCAAGCGTTTGTAAGTGTGGCGAGATCGCACACCAAACAAAGAATATCGCAATTGACTATTTCTACTAAAGATTCTGGGTATTCAGTCGTTAAACTGTACTCAAACACAAATTCTGGATAAGCCGAACTTGCTGATGCGGCGAGAGTAATGCGATCGCCTGTCTGTAATTTTTGGCATCCTTGTAATCGAACTCCATTAATATAAGTCCCATTAGTGCTGTTGCGATCGCAAATTTCCCAAGCTAAATTTCCACAAGGACTAATTTGAGCGTGATTCCAAGAAACTTTTTTGTACAAACTTGAATCGATTGCTATTTCGCTATCAGGATTACGTCCGATACTAGTTGTTTCAGTAGTAGAGAGCGGGTATACTTTTTCGTGGCTAGATGTCGATAATACTAGTATGGCACTTCCTGCCGATCTCACGGGTTCGACCTGCTTTGGTAAAGCGCTGACTCCAACCTGATAAAATTGCGATAATCTATGCCGCTCGAAATAAATCTGAAGCGATCGCGCTGCGATCGAGTTATTGCTGACAATTTGTAATTTTATTTTTTCTGTTTTGAGACAAGCGGCAATTTTTTCTAATTCTTGAAAAACCGTTCTAAATTTTCGATCTCGCTCAAAGTTAGTGCTGACAAATTTTTGAATTTCCTGAATTCGTGCTTGTAGCTTTTCATATTTGGGTGACATAAGTTGTCAGTTATCAGTTATCAGTTATCGGCGCTCGGTGACGAGATGAAGAATCTAGTGACTGGTGACTAGTGACTGGTGACGAGATGAAGAATCTAGTGACTGGTGACTAGTGACTGGTGACTAGATGAAGAATACAGCTACTAGCCACTAGCCACTAGCCACTAGCCACTATTAAATAAACACACTACCAACCTGGATTATTATCCTCGGTGCTGTTACCATTTGGTTCTTGCTCGATCGGACTGTCAGGTACTGCTTCGGCGGCGCTACTATTTTCATCCACGCATCCAAATGCTGGATCGCCGTTGGGACATGGATCTGACGCATCTGGCTCGACAAATGTAGAAGTTTGTTTTAACTCTGGGATTGATGCTTCAGGAGTTGATTTAGCAGCTTTACTAGATCCTGGAATCTTCTGCTGTATGGGAGAATTTACAGCTTTGATAACTGGCTGTGGCTGTTGAGGCAGGACTTGAGCTGGTTTAGCAGTAGCGGGAGATGGAGTTGGCAGATTTGGTTTTTGCGCCAGTCGAGAATTAGCTTGCTCGACAATTTCGTTACGTTTTGTATTCCAAAATAGCGTGCTGGATGGAATTTTTTTAGCTGTGTTAACTGCATCCTGCCATCGACTTTGACTGAGTGCTTGTTCTGCTAGTTTTAAGTAGTCTTGATTCGTTTTTGATTCTCTTTCCCAAGTAGCGACTGTTTGTCTTACGTCTTTAAAAATAGAGCTTTTTGGAGGAATTGCTCTGGTTAATAAAACAGCTTTTTCAAAATCACCATCTCTTTCATAAGCGTCTTTCGCTTCTTGAAAAATTCTCTTAGACCATTGACTAGTGAGTAGTTGAGCTTCTTCAAACAAAGGTTGCTCCGCTGGCACTGTAGACACGATCGCTAGCGCCTCAGCAATTTTGAATTCCTCTGCTAAAGCTTTAGCTTGAGCGATGCGACACTCATTAACCGATTTCGTTAAATTTGTTTGTGCTTGTTTATCTTCAATGGTGTTGCTGCTAGGAATGTTAATAGTTGCGCCATGCTTGATGCATTCTTCGTATTGTTTTGCTTTTTTCAGCACTTCAACTTGTGCCAAGCCAGATTTGATGCTTTCTTTATTCATCACGACGAGTCCGAAAGCAGCCGCGACACTAACGACAGCAGCAGCACCCATAGTCATTCCCAAAGGAGATTTGAGTTTAGCCGCAAAATTAGCTAAACCACCCGATCGCTTGCTAGGTTGAGTGCTGGGTGAATTTGTCCTGATGTTTTGGTTCGTCGCTGGCTGAGTGAAGTTAACTGGAGTCTGAGGAATTGACGGAGCCGAAAACTGACTGCTGGGATCTGTCGCTGGTAAGACGGCGTATTGACTGGCTTGTTGCGTCTGCGAGTATTTGGGGCGTTGGTCTAACTCTGTCGTGGCATAACCAGCGTTGATTGAATATGGCGATCGCAATGCCTCTATAACTTCAGCTGCTGACTGATAGCGCTCTCTAAAGTCGTAGCGTACCATTTTGTCGATCGTTGCTGCGAGGCGATCGCTAACTTGTGCCTGACCTTGCCAGTCAATTTCTCCCTGAAAATTTTCTCTTAAATCTTGCGTCGTGAGTCCGGTGAGTGCCTGAATCGCAATGACTCCCAGGGCGTAGATATCGCTATTAAATTGCGGTCTACCTCGCGCTTGTTCCGGTGGCATATATCCAACAGTACCCACGGCGATCGAGGCGCTAACTTGGCTTTGAGCTGTCAGCAGTTGGACGTTAATCTCTTTAACAATACCAAAATCTACGAGGACTAATTTATTATCTTGTTGGCGACGAATTATGTTATTTGGTTTGACATCGCGATGGATTGCCCCCTGCTGATGCACGAAGTTAAGAATCCCTAACACGTCTAAGAGCATTTGGATTACTCGATCTTCGTGCCAACGACGACCACCGAACAATTCTGCACTTAGCAAATGTCCTTCGATTAACTCTTGCACCAAATAAAATTCTTGGTCTTGCTCGAAATAGGCTAGTAATCTGGGAATTTGGTCGTGAATTCCTAGCTTTTCTAAAATTTTGGCTTCTTTATCAAATAATCGTCTAGCTGCTATTAAAAAGTTGGTATTGCTATTTGCTGGCTTCAAATGTTTGACTACACAGCAAGGATTACCAGGACGACGGGTATCTTCAGCGATGTAAGTTTGGCTAAATCCACCTGCACCCAAGACTTTCAGGACTCGATAACGCCCATCTAATAATTGACCTAGCATTGATGTGATATTTTGCGAGTTAAAGATGCATTCAATTGAAAAGTAGATGATTTCGGATATTCTCTGTTTTTTATTTACTTTTTGTTAAAAAATTGGTTAGTAAGGTAATCCGCAATCAGACAAGTAATTCTAAAACCTAACTATGACAGATTTATGGATTATGAAATCATAAGCTTTGCTAAAAATATTTACTGTTCTAATTACGCAGTACAATTACTATAAAGTAGTAGGGACGCACAGAGAAAGAGCCCCTACAAAGATCGCGCACGCAATCGAGAATTGCTATAACTGCCACAGCGCGATCGCCTTGTCGCGATCGCCACTAGCGAGGAATTGCCCGTTCGGACTAATCGCGATCGCCCCAACTTGCCATGCATAGCCGCAGATAGCATACACTTCCTCTGCTGCACTTAGATCCCAGACTTTGAGTAATTTATCTTCAGTCGCGATCGCTAGTAGTTTACCATCAGGACTAAAGGCGATCGCGTTTACCGCAGCCCGCAAAGCTGGCAAAGCAGATTCTTCACCCGTATCGATATGCCACAGTTTAATAATCTTATCTGCACCGCCACTAGCGATAATTTGACCGTCAGGGCTAATAGCCACCGCATTCACCCCTAATTTGTATCCTTCCAGTTTGTGGATTTCTGCACCCGTGCCGAGATCCCATAGTCTCACGGTTTTATCCGCGCTGCCACTCACTAGCATCTGACAATCAGAACTAAACGCAACGCTATTTACAGCCGAACTATGACCGATAAAAGTAGAGATTTCTTCAGCCGTGCTGAGGTTCCAGAGTTTGAGTGTCTTATCGGCGCTACCACTGGCAAGAACTTGACTGTCAGGACTAAACGCAACGGCATTAATCGCCGATTTATGTCCGTTAAAGGTATTGACAACTTGCCCAGTATTGAGTTGCCACAATTTGATGGTTTTATCAGCGCTACCGCTAGCCAGAACTTGACCGTCAGGACTAAACGCAACTGTACGTACCAAATCTGAATGTCCGGTTAATGTCAGAATTGTTGGATTTAAACCAAGCTCCCATAAGCTTTTACCAGTATCGGGTAGTGCTGGAATAGCAGGACTTGCAGAAATGACAGCAGATATAGGTTCGGGGATTGGAGCGATCGCTGCTGCTTCTGGTTGGGCGATCGCCGCAGGTTGTTCCACCACTTCAAGCTGTGGTGCTGGCTCCGCTGTCTCAATTTCAGGAGCGGGTGGCTGTACTGCTTCAGGTTGCGGTGGTTCTGGTGTAGCAACGATTGGTTCAGGCTCAACTGCTGATTCTGCTACAGGGACAACTGCATTTGCATGAGCTTCCGTTATCGGTTTTTGGGCGCTCGTCGGAGCTTTAACGAGTACAGTCGCAGGCAAAGCTTGGCATTCAAACAAAAACTCTGCACCTTCCCAACTGAGGGTAATGCGATCGCCCGATTGCAAGCTTCGCCATTCTTCGCCAATCTGCTTCCCGTTAATATACGTGCCGTTGGTCGCGCTGAGGTTGCGAACTTCCCAAACAGGCTCGGAACTTTTTTGCCAGCGTAACTTGGCGTGATAGCGCGAAACCGTCGTGTAACGCTTAGGATCGAGGGCAATTTGACAATCAGGCGATCGCCCAATGACAATTTCTTCATTGGGAGAGAGAAAATAACGCGGTTGTTCTCGCGCTCCCGCTGGCTCGGAAGATTCGCAAAGCGTCAGTGTAGCAGAAGATTGCATTGTCAGTTATCAGTTATCAGTTCTCTGCGAGCGGTTATCAGTGTAGAAATACGACATCTTACCTGATATACAAACACCAATCGGTCTTGCATTCAAGAGAAGCGATCGCCCCAAACTTGCGATCTCTTAGTAGAACAATATACTAAATCGAGCGCGTAATTCTACGTGGGATTGGTTGTCAGTTGTTAGTTGTTGGTTGACTGATAACTGGTCACTGATAACTGATAACCGACAACTGAAGTTTATTGACTTGGATAGGGAACGAACTCATTTTTTGACAAAACCTCTAATGCCGTTATTGGGTATTACACGTTGAGCGGAACGAGTATTATTGCAGGAGAACTACCAGCCCAGATAGTTAAAAAGCTGCCGAGATATCCAAGTTTACCAGCAACTTTGCTGGGACGATTAGCAGTTGATGAAAATTACCGAGGCAAGGGATTAGGCGAAGAGTTATTGATGGATGCCTTGTACCGCAGCCAGTCACATGCAAATGGTGTCGCTTCAATGGCTGTAGTGGTTGATGCCAAAGATGAAAAGGCTCGTTCTTTGTACGAACATTATGACTTTATTCCGTTTCCAGATCGTCCAAATCGACTATTTTTGCCAATGACTACGATAGTCAAGATGTTTAACTATTCAACTTAAAGCTTAACTTGCCTTTTTGGATTGCAGCTACGTCACTTCAGGCGATCGCTCATTCGAGGCGATCGGTTTCCAGCGGAGATTGAGTCGGTGTATCGATCGCGAATTTTGCTAAGCGCCTCCTGAATTCATCGAACGCGACATAATGAATAAAGATGGGGCAAGAGTGTAAGTCATACTTCTTGCCCTAGCAGATTGTAAGATAAGACTTTCAAGATTTAAATCAGCAGCGCTATGCAATCAGCAGTAGGTTCTGACCAATCTCCCGCAATGGATGCACCGAAACAGGGGCTACCAGTCACTATCATTACAGGCTTTCTCGGTAGCGGTAAAACAACTCTGCTCAATCACATCCTGACTAACCAGCAAGGTCTCAAAACAGCCGTTTTAGTGAATGAATTCGGCGAAATTGGGATTGATAACGAGTTGATCGTCACCACAGGCGATGACATGGTGGAGTTGAGTAACGGTTGTATCTGCTGCACGATTAATAATGATTTGGTAGAAGCCGTTTACAAAGTGTTGGAACGTCCAGAAAAAGTTGATTATCTCGTCGTAGAAACAACAGGAGTTGCCGATCCTCTCCCTGTGGCGCTGACTTTTCTAGGCACGGAGTTACGCGACATGACACGCCTAGATTCAATCATCACGGTCGTAGATGCGGCAAATTACAGTTTGGATCTGTTTAACTCTCAAGCAGCTTACAGTCAAATTGCCTATGGGGATGTCATCATTCTTAACAAGGCGGATTTAGTCGAGGAAGCAGATCTCGATCTTTTAGAAGTCAAGATTCGGGATATTAAAGATGGGGCAAGAATTTTGCGGACAACGCGATCGCAAGTTCCTCTCCCATTGATTCTTAGCGTCGGTCTGTTCGAGTCGGATAAGTATTTCGATACTCCCGCCGTTCACGACCATCACGACCATCACGACCATCACGACCATCACCATCATCACTCCGATCACTTAGAGAACGATGGTTTTACCTCAATATCTTTCCAAAGCGATAAGCCACTGGCAATTAGAAAGTTTCAGTATTTTCTAGACAACCAACTTCCTGAAAATATCTTCCGCGCCAAGGGGATTATGTGGTTTGAGGAAAGTCCAAAACGCCATATTTTTCACCTCTGCGGTAAGCGCTTTACTCTAGAAGACGAGGAATGGAACGGCAAACCCAAAAAGAATCAACTGGTACTGATCGGACAAAATCTAGATCGAGAGGCTTTGCTTCAACAACTACAAAACTGCATTTGTCTGCCTTCTACCAGTCGTGGTAAAGGGTTTAGCAAAGGATGAATATATGGCGCAAAGATGCAGAGCTGATTTAGCGCCTTTGCGGGAAATACTTGGCATTACATTCGTAGGGGCGCACAGTTAGCTGTGCGCCCCTACACACTATGTACCCTACGTAACTGAAAACAGCGATTTATGTTAGGAGATATTGCGATCGCATCTCCACAAATGTAAAAAAATGTATTTCTAGCTACAGACGTATTTATTTATCCGCCAAGTCATTGTAAAATCGTATCAATAAATACAGTTTTACTTATAACCGTGTCACAAATCGATTGGGAAGAAGCTTTTGAATATTTGCCAGGACTTGTAGTCGAGCTGAAGTCTCGTCCCGGCGTAATAGATACGATCGCGGCTTACGATCTAACTATGGTTCCCCCCATTTGGTTAGAGAAAGATCCGCGCCCCCGCTATCCTCACGAATTGCAGATTGTCTCGCGGGAAAGAGTACAAGCGTGTCAACTGGTAGAGACAGTTAACAGTTAATAGTGGTGCGTGGTGCGGGAAAATACTACCGATCGGCGATCGATGAGCAATGCCCATGAACGGCTATTTTATTAACTAGTTAACAGTAGAGAGCTTACTCTAATCGATCAGGTGAAATTCTTTGAGTGCGGGTAGAAAATTTCGGTTTTCGTGGCTCGAACGGCTGAGTTTAATTAATGCAAATCTTTCTACGGGTGGTAAATTTGCCCATTGCTCTGAACTAAGCGTCACGCCAAATTCGCCAGCTTTCTCCCCAATGCTAGCAGGAACGGTTGCTGCATTCATCCAATCGGGATTCTCTTCTACTGGCAGTTCGCTAGCTGATTTACCAGTATATTGAAAAACTAAGTCTTGCAACCACTGACGATATGCTTGAATTTCTGCTGGCGTATTACAGGGGCGATCGATGAGTGCTTGTCGATCTTCCTGACTGAATTGGTTCCATTCAGGTAATTTCAGTTTAATTCCACAAGTATCTAACTTGTAACGTACCTGCATGGGAATACAGCGCAGGGAGTCTACAAAGTCAGCTTCAAATTGAAAAAATCGTGTCATATCATGATTCGCGATGCGAGAACGGCATTGGATATAAAGCATCGCCCATACTTCCAGCGTAAAACATCAGCAACCCATCTCCGACAACCTGCAATCGCGAATGCAAAATTCGGGATTAGGTTGCTAACCGCTGCCGCGTTGGTCACTGGTCACTGGTCACTGGTCACTGGTCACTGTTAATGTTGTGTTTTTTCTTGTAGTACAGAAAGCATTTGTTTTCTGACTGCATTCGCCCAAAGATCGAAGTTAAAATCTTTGCTATCGGCGATCGCGTTATTTGTCACGGGTTGAGTTTTTTGATGTTGTGCTTTTTTATCCATTGTGCCTCTGAGTAATAGATTGAGAAATTTTGTGGTTAGTAATATCTATACAAAATTAGTCATAAATAATAAACAGTTATGATGTGGAAAATGCATCAAACTGATTAGCTTTTAGAATATACAGGAAAGTACTACCTATACTCAAGCATGAATTTGTACTTAACTTGAGCAAAAAGAATTGACAGTTTGACTAAATTGCCTGAAAAGCTCAAGTATAGGCAATAAAGCGACCGCAGATAACGATCCCCGTCCATGCGAGTAAGGAGATCGTGGCGATCGCTTTTACAAAAATTAATTGTTTCATCTGACGCGATCTAGAAAATTGCCAGTGGAAGATAGCTGCATTTAATAGAGCGATCGCAAGTAGTAGCAGCTTAAATCGAAATGCAGGGTTTACAGCCAATAAAGTTGCTTGAGCTGCAAACAGCAGTAATCCCGAACCGACTACGACAATAAAACTCATCCGTGCTAGCCGCAGCAGATAGATTACGCTATCGGCAATAGAAAAGCGACGATAGTAACCCATCATTCGCAAATCGAAAATGGTGATGCAGCCAAATAACACGGAAAAACCGAGAATGTGCATCACCTCCAACCAAGGATAAAACTGTCGTGCGAGTTCGCCAATTGCAGAATACTCTAGCCATTCCAAACTATTCACTGGCTCAACTCCGACATCCGTTGACTTGATTGGCGGTTTTTGCTCGTGCAACTGTCGTACCATCAGTTACACGTGCTAAAAGTATCCTGAGTTGATTTGGTGGCTCGCAATTACGCAACACTACTAACTGTACTGAGTTTCCCACTTGCAAACGGTCTTGCAAAGGAGCAACCATCGAAGTTACGGGTGGAAATTCAACCCTTTGCTGCGTTCCTAACAATTCAGGAGAAACTGTCAACTGTTTTTGAGTATCTGTCCCTAATTCGCTAGCTGACAACTGACGAAACTCGGGTGGCACTTCTAGATTTTTAGGTATTTCTACAATGAGAGTACTGTGGGGAGATTGCCAGCGCACTTGCCGCACTGTTCCTTGTACGTACAGCGGACGGCTGGCATCGTATTCTCCTGTAAAGCCGTGATGGGCTGCTACTTCTTTAGTAACGCTCGCGGCTGAAAAGAGAACGATGACGGTAGTTATTCCCAGTTGAATCCACTTTTTAGAAATAGACATGGAATTCCTCCTCTACCATTTTTAGGGAATTAATTTGACAATGTGAGCGCCCCGCATTACGGGGATTTTTACATCTAGTTGCACTAACTTGGGTTCTATACCGTCCACTAAGCGCCAGAAGTCGATTGTTGTCTGTTCTACAGATCTCTGTGGGTTGAAGTGAGCGAAATTTGCCACGGCAAGAAACTGACCGGAAGCATCAAAGGTAATTCCTTCAGGTAAAATGCTTTCAAACGGATACGAGCCTCTGGGGGTGAGTATTCCAGTTTGGCGATCGAAATCAAGTAACGTTAGTGAAGAGTAGTAAGTTAAGCGCGGGTCTTTAGGTGGTAAAAACGAATTTTCCATATTCAGCGATACAACTCGTTGCCCATCGGGACTAATAGCAAATTCTTCTGCTGAAGCACCTACAGGGGCAGTTGAAACGATTGTATGCGCGACTTTCCCAGCTCGATCTGCTGTATCGTTAAAATCAATAACTGCAAGTGTTGAATTACCAACGCCAACATAGAGATCGGCAGTTCCACCAAACCAATACAAATTTGTGACAATGAAGTGGCTGCCATCGGGAGTCCAATGTCCGACAGAGGGAAATTTTCCGGTAATGAGTGGTTCACCCCAAGCTTCTAGCTTGACGTTGTTACCTGTAACTTGATATCGCGCAAATCGAGCTTCATTCTGCATGGCAAAGGTTCCAGCCAAAAAGTTGCCACGGGGCGAAAATTCAATATGCAATGATGCTTCGGTCGCACCTGGAAATTTCAAAATAGACGGTTGACTTAGTTGCCCGTTGCTTTGAATCTGATAGATGTAAATATGCTCGTTTTCGTTGCGCGATACGCTGACGGCAAGTAGTCTACCATCGGGGGATAATGTTGCTGCCTGAGTCCGTCCTCGTACTTGTACTGTTTGCACGATCCGAGGTGAGGTAGGATTGGAAAGGTCGATCGCATTGATATTCTGCCCTGGTTGTAGCTGCGTCCTTTGGGTTGCCCCTGGTGGCGGTGGGCGATCGACTTCTGTAACGTAGGCAAAGCGTCCATCTTGAGAGATTGCTAAGTTAGAGGGCCAAGCCGTGACTGCATTAGATACGGGTAAGCGAATTGGATTTAACTCCCGTAAATCATGAGCAAGGGGAATTAGGGACAGTTCATCTCTCATTTGAGGCGATCGCGCCCCCAAATTATTATCTATGTATGCCGAAGCCACCATATCGGCATCAGAAAGCACGGCAAGATAGCGTCCTTTGAATTGGAAATAGCTAGGAAAGATTTGACCTATAAATGTTGAGATTGTCGTTGTACCCTCGGTGTTGGGGCGTTCTTGAGCGATTCCAGTTTTGGTGAAGAATGCGATCGCCAAAAGAACAGCAAACGCGATCGCCCAAACTCTTGTTTTCATCAACGTAGTTCACTCAAATTCTCAATTTGTCATCTTTTTCGATGCTAGCTTGAGGTTTGGTAAAAATTAATACAGATATTAATTGGGATTGATTCACTATTAGGATTAATCGGTAAATCAGATGCAAAAAGAAAAGCGATCGCCACTCCTAGCGTTATGAACTTAGCTTTATGAACATAGAATGGTTGCGTTGCTTTGTCGTCCTGGCAAAAACCCTAAATTTCAGACGTGCTGCCGAACAGCTACATATGGCGCAACCATCACTATCACGGGCGATCGCTCAACTAGAATCAGAACTAGGAGTTAAACTTGTCAACCGCACCACGCGCCAAGTCCAACTTACAACGGCGGGAAAAGTTTTCTTGACGGAAGCGCAAGCAATTTTACAAAGAACAGAGCAAGCAATTCGTGCCGTGCGCCAAACTGCTATACAAGCATCGGGAAGATTGGGTGTAGGATTTACAGAGATGGCATTACACACAATTGTGCCAAAAGTCCTATCTGTATTTCGCGATCGCTTCCCCCAAATCGAACTCGACATTCTGGAAGCCTGCACGGAAAATCAAGTAGAAGCCTTACGACTTGCCAAAATCGATGTCGGTTTTCTGCATCCACCACTTCGCACATCATTTTTGACGGTGCTGCCAATTTATCGAGAACCCCTGATGTTTGCCTTGCCTGTGGGACATCCACTGTCACTAAAAGAGGCGATCGCTTGGTCGGAACTTGCTGATGAAACACTGATACTACACCAGCGACAGGATGGACCCGTATTGTACGACTATATTATCCATTGCTGCGAACGAGCGGGATTTACCCCCAAAATCGTTCACAGAACTACAGGACAAACTTTCATCGGCTTGCTAGCAGCACAATTGGGAATTAGCCTTTTAGCACCAAGTATGCAGCAAGTCAAAAATCCAGGAGTGGTATTTGTGGCGATCGCCGACGACGCACCAACATTAGAGTATGCTTTTACATGGCGACGCGAAGACGCATCACCCATAGTTGAAGCATTTCGTCAAGTAGTTGAAGAAGTTAATTGTTGAATGGTAGTTGGTAATGGGTAATGGGTAATGGGTAATGGGTAATGGGTAATGGGTAATTGGTAGTTGGTAAGAGGTCACTGTTCCCTGTTCCCTTGCTTCGCCGATCGCTAATAACTAATAACTGAGCTAGCTCATAGAAAAACCGCAGCGCATTTGTCACAGTAAAGGTAGCCAAGAATTAACTTAGAGGTCAAATGTATGACCCACGCTACCCTTAATTACGAAACTGCCCCAGGACATGAAGTTTTAGCAGCAGCAGGCAAAAAATATCTCCGTCCAGGCGGACGTTTAGCGACAAAGCAACTATTTCAATGGGCGAATTTTCAACCTGAGGAAACGGTTTTAGAATTAGCAGCGAGTTTTGGTTTAAGTGCGATCGCAATTGCTCAGCGCTATGGCGTGCGGGTTGTGGGAATTGAGAAAAATCCCGATTCTGTGGTTCGCGCTCGTGCTAATGTTGCCGCATCAGGTTTGAGCGATCGAGTTGAAATTATTGAAGGCGATATCTTTCATCTCGATCGCTTGACAGAAAAGTTTGATTATGTATTGGCAGAAGCGATCCTGACCATGCAATCTCCGCCAGGAAAAGCGAAAATCTTAGCAGGAATTCGCGATCGCCTCAAGCCTGGTGGTAAGTTTTTATCTCACGAACTTTTAGCACAAAATCGAGAAGAAGAGATTCACCGCGCTTTAGCACAAGCGATCCGAGTCAATTCTACGCCTTTATCAGAGTCTAATTGGATTGCAGCTTGTGAAGCGGCTGGATTAACAGTACAGCAACATCAAACTGGAGAAATGGGATTGCTCAAACCGCAGCAAATGCTTGCAGACGAAGGTATTTTTAACACAATTCACATTTGGTGGAATGTACTGACGCGATCGCAAATTCGGCAACGAGTTTTAACAATGCGCCAAGTTTTCCAAAAGTATCGGCAGGACTTAGGTTACATTATTGTGTCTGCTGTTCGCTCTTAAGCTCACACCTATCAACAATAGCTTGGAGCATTTTGACTTTTAACTTTTAACTTTTAACCGAGGAATTCATGAGTACCACCCTATTACCCTTACGATCTTCATCCACGCAGTTACGGGCAAATATTGAATATCCCCAAGCTGGGGTATTGAGTAAAGTGCTGGTTAAAGATAGTTGCTGTCAATACACTCTGTTTTGTCTCGCGGCTGGAACTGAAATTTCCGAACATACATCTACTCGCAACGCTACCGTCAACGTGTTGGATGGCAAGGGAATTCTCACCCTAGAAGGACAAGACATTGTTCTAGAACCAGGAGTATTCATCTTCATGCCTGCAAATGCTCCTCACGCTTTAAAAGCCCAGGAAAACTTAGCTTTTTTACTAACCTTGTCAGAGAAAAATGAGTAAATCTAAATCGTGAAGTTTTTTAGTTCTGACTTTTGACTTTTGACTTTTGACTTTTGACTTCTTGTACTAGCTACTTTTCAAGGGAATTGATACAGGATACTTTTCTGGTTTGAAGGCTGGTGTGGGGGAGTGGGAGGCGAAATAGATACCTACGAGTAAAGTCGCTAAAGCGATCGCGCCAATTCCTAAATCGATTAAGGAAGTCGATCTTTTGGCTGAAATCGCAGCTGTAGCTTTGCTAATTGTATTTGGTATTTGTAATTGCGGGCGATCGCCCCAGCTATAAGAAACAGTCTCTTCTTCACCCAGTAAAGAGTGCGAATCTTGCGCTACTGTGGGTATCTGAACCTGAGTACCATGTAATTCGTGAAAACCATAATGCAGCACGGGTTGATACCGATTTGCTAGAGGTTCTAGGGCTGCTAAGACTTCCGTTGCAGATTGGTAGCGATCTTTAAAGCCGTAGCGCACCATGTTATCTATAATTTGCGCTAGTTCGGGGCTGATTTTACGATAGTGTCGCCATAGAATTTCACAGGTATCTGGATCGGTATCTAGCTGAGTCGGATGGATACCTGTCAAACCTTGAATTGCCACCATCCCCAAAGCATAGATATCGCTGTTAGGACGAGGCTTGCCTCGTTCTTGTTCTGTAGGCATGTAGCCAGGAGTGCCGATTGTAATTGTTGCTGGTAAGCCAATGGAAAACGTATTGATCTTCTGCCCTTGCAGCGTCACAACCTGCGTCCATGCTTGTTTGACCGAACCAAAATCAATTAGCACCAGACGGCGATCGTGCTTGCGCCTGAGCAAGTTATTTGGCTTGATATCGCGATGAATTAAGCCGTGCGAGTGAATAAACTCTAAGATTTGCAGTACTTCTTGCAACATGTAAAACACTTGGCTTTCACTCCAAGGCTTACCTGGTTGTAGTTCTGCACTTAAGGTATGCCCTTGTACGAATTCTTGAATGAGATAAAATTCTTGGTTTTCCTCAAAGTGGTCTAGCAGCCGAGGAATTTGATTGTGACATCCTAATTTTTCTAAAGCTTGGGCTTCACCTGTAAACAACCATCTCAACGTTTGTAGGGCATTAGGAGAACTATTGGCAGGTTTGAGATGCTTGACTACGCATGTAGGGCGATTGGAAATATGGGTGTCTTGAGCGAGGTAGGTCTGACAAAAACCCCCTGCACTCAGAACTTGCATGACTTGATAACGTCCCTCTAGTAACTTGCCTAACATTGTAGTTGACCGAAAGTTTTTGACCCAAATTTCTCGATCCAAATTTTTATGGACGGCAGCCCACTATTGGTTGCTCAATCGATCGCATTCGTACAATTTGTAAAGTTAACTCGATCTATTTCTAATAATCTGTTACCCAGTTATAGTTGTCTGTATATGCTGCACGGTTTCATTTAGCTTGGTTGGTGGACTGTAACGAGACTCATTCAAGTTTTACACTATCTTCATAGATTATAGAGCAGGGTTGCAGGCAATAAGAGCGATTGAAACCGCAATTCCTGCGTTATGCTCTGTTTGCTGCAATTTCTTGCAGGAATTTGAACATTTCCTGAACTGAGCATCGATTGCTCCCTTGCTAGGCAGAATAAGGCTTGTGACTTTGCCATGAGATCTCATAGAGCGACTGTAGCTAGAAAATGAAAGCAATTTATAAGAATAGCTTATGTAACTTTGTGTTACCTTGACCTACCTATTGATATAGTTGCTGTTTTGAAGGGGAAGAATACAACTAGATTCATGAAATCGCATGTCAATTGAACAATTAGTAGGATAAATTTCAAATGCCGCATTCAGCAAATTTGATTGGAGGTGTTTCTGTTGGAGAGATGAAACTGCCTCAACCTTTAGCGAATTTGTCAGCAGATTATAACCAACTAAAACTCAATGTTTTTTTGCTAGCTAACTATAAATTTTACCCACAGCAAATTGTTTCTTTAGAAAAAACGTGGGGTGGAGTTAGAATTAGACACACCGTTGCTGAATATCCTGCCAATATTGTTTTTTTGACTCAAAGTACTCAGAGCTTTTTTAATTGCATTAAACAAGCTGGTTTTCTACCAGCAGCGCGTGTTGAGGAATTTCCTCGTCGAAACGGTAGTCCTATTTACTGGCAAGTTGTCGTTTCAGCGCTTGTGTTATGGAATATTTTTTTATTAGTTTGTGCTAATTATTCCTATCTAAATTTATCAGTTTCTACTTTAAGTTTACCCTTTTGGTTTGTTTTGTTCGTGTCTATTTCAGTACAGCGATCGCGCTTCGTACAAAGTTTCTTTCTCAAACCAAATCGCCATATAGAAGAAGTTGCCCCCGTGTTTAGATTTCTTGCCTTAGTATCTAGCCTGTTTGCAGTTTTATTCGTTGTTCAAGGTTTAATTTAGTAGAACTGCCAGATTTAGATTTTAGATTTGGGTTCGATCGCTATGGCAAAATAGCAGAAGGTAGAGTGCGGCAATCGGGCATCTTACACAGCTCGTAACGTTTGCTGCATTCCTAGCCCCAAGCTGCGATCGCCACAGTTTCGCAACAAAATCTATAGTTTTAATCAATTGTGAGAGCAAAAGACTATAAAATCATTTTTAACGATTAAATCTACAGTTATCAAAATTCAAAATGGATGTGAATCCACAAGAAGTCAAACAAGTTGCCTCCCAAATTCTAGCCGGGATGCTCGCCAATCCTCATATTTACCCTAAAGTCAGCGATGAAGGTGGTCAGGGACAGCAAGAACAAGAACTAATCGTTGTAGCAGTTGAAATGGCTAAAAAGTTATTAGAAAAGATAGAACAGACAAATTAATCAGTCGTAAGTCGTAAGTCAGAAACTACTTACTAATGATAAATGACAAATGACAAATAATTTATTCAGGTGATCGACGATGGATTTTCAGGATTTTCTCAAACGGCAATATACTCAAGTTACAGTTGGAGAATTCAAACCGGGCAAGTTTGAAGAAGCAAGAAGAATTTACGAACAGGCAGTTTCAACTTATAGACATGGGTTTAAAGGTGCATATCTCCTGCAAGAACCAGGTACAGATCGAGGCGTTTCTGTGATTTTCTGGGAAAGTGTAGATGAGATGGAAGCTAACGAGCATGAGGAAAACTACAGGAGCATACTAAAAAAGATGTCTCCTTTATTCGATCGCGCTCCTACAACTACTCTTTATGAAGTGGTTTGTCAAATTCAGCCCCAGGCAGCGGAAGAAAGCTGAGAGGGGAAGAGAGCTGAGGGAGCGATCGGGAGCTGAGGGGGAAAAGAATCAACCGTCAACCAATGACCAATGACCACTGATAACTGTCAGCAAGAGCGCTATCTTTTCTTTCCTAAAGCAATCATTGTTGAACCGTTGGGGAAGTTTTTGAATAGATACCAATCTAACATGCCAAAACCAACGCAAGCTTGAGGTATGCGCTTAAATAGCCTACCTTTAGGGGCAAGGGTTTCAAATAAATGGGCGCGATGGTAGATTTTATAAATATCTATCCCGACCTCAGAGCATAGAGATTTCAGGTGGCGATCGCAAAGTCGGCGTAGATGTCCTGGTTCATCGGTTTTAAATCTGCCATAACCATCAAATGATGGCTGCAAGCCTCCCGTCAAGCGATTTTGCCACCATTCAAAAGAAAATTTATTAGCGCAAGGCGTGGATAATATTGTCATTCCTTGCGGTTTGAGCAATCGACCGATCTCTCTTATAGACTGAGCAACATCACCTACATGTTCTAGAACTTCTATGGAGATGATGAGATCGAAAGAATTGTCAGGTAATGTAACTGTTTCATCACTCATGGGAGTATATTGAGCTGACGAGTATATATTTTTAGCAATTGTTAATGCTTCGTCTGATATATCACAGCCGTGGAGAGCAGATGTAGGAAAGAAATCTTTTAACAAATTGAGATATCGTCCTTCGCCACAACCATAATCTAAAATCGATGCTGGATTGAAACCGCTCGATTTTATTTGCTTCAATATATCTTGCATTGCATAAAATCTACAGGACTCAAATAATCCTGAAAAGTCCTGCATATAACCTGCTTGAAACCGAGAATCATAAAACTTTTTTTGGTTTTGGAGTGCCTCGTAGGAATAGGACTGTTCGTTCATGTTTTGTTAAGGATAGGGGATTGGGGAGTTGAGGGAGCAGTTATCAGCAAGTGTAGAGACGTTACATGTAACGTCTGTACATAGTTATCAGTGACCAGTGACCAGTTAATTCCGAATTCCGAATTCCGAATTCCCTCGCCCCTCGCCTTAAATTTATATACGATCGCCAGAAATGGTGCTACTACGGTTCACAAATTATTCACATTTTTCTTTTAACTTCAGATTTAAAGTCAGACAACTTAGCCGGAGATCGATCGCCGATCGCTGGTCAACGGTAAACTGTCAACGCACTGTCAACCACTCTGTGTTGTCTTGTCTACCGATGGGTGAGTGAAGTGGAAGGCAGCCATTATGTGTATATCTAATAGTACCTGTAAGCCACATGTTGAATTAGCCGTAGATGTGTTTAAAACTCAGACACCTACGCTAATTAGCTCGCTTAAAGACTTTTTTACCGCTTTACCTAGCCCTAAATGTGTCGAGGAGATCTTAGCTACGGCACTTTATCAGCTTGCCGATACCGATCCCGATGCTTGTCGTTGGCTTTTACGTCATCCTCAATATCTCGAACCCGAACTAGATTTGGTAGAGTGGGCAACCCAGTTTGCCCTGAAGAAACTCCAAGCACAAGGGTTTGTACGGGAGCAAGATTTTCAGTTCGAGCCGAATGGTAAGTTACATGCCTGCGATCGCGCTAAAGTAAAGCTGAGTGTAGGTAACTCTACTGCTGAAAAGTTGATTTTAGAAGAGATTTTACAAGTAGGTAATTGAATATTTTATAGAGACTTACATATAACGTCCCTAGAATTCTACCACCCACAATCAAGGAATCATCCATGAGCTTAGACACTGTTTCTCAGCCTACATCAGTCGTAGAATCCAATCTGCAACAAACTGGTGAATATGACTTCGATCGCTTCAAAGAGTCAGTCATGGACACATATGCCCGTTTCCCGATTGCCTTAGAACGGGGTGCGGGTTGTCGAGTTTGGGATAC
>NZ_PYCI01000117.1:0-22448 GCF_003015105.1 Chroococcidiopsis sp. CCALA 051
AGATGTGTATAAGAGACAGATTTCTATGCGCTGCTAATGTGGCAATCGATATGTCCCACAAAGTTTCGGTTTCCACGGCGTAGCAAAACGAGACTGGGACATCATCAGCTATGGTAGCGGCAATTGAGCAAGAATCAGAGGCGATCGCTAATTCTGTTTGTAAGTCAGTTGGTAAATGCTTTAAATTGCCAATTTCATCTGTGGAAAGTAAACGTACCTTCCCTGGAGGAACTTTAGGTAACTTGCGAGGATCGGTGAGTGTATGCAGCCATGCTATTTGCGATCGCCAGTTTGGTAAAATTTGAGTGATATAGTTACTACTTTCCAGTGCGGCGATAATTTCACTTCCTTCCCCTACATAAGTCACAGCTTGTTCTACTGCTTTTTGATTAGGAGAGCCGACTATACAAATTAATTTTTTAGTCGAACTGCAAACAATAAAACTAAGTTTTCCTGCTGTTTCATCCACGCCAAAAATTTTGCCTTCACGGGAAACTAACAGCGAACGAGTTTCTACCCAACGTGGAGTATCGGGTAGAGACATTGCAAAATCACGGTCATAACTAGTTTCCATAAGATCGATAGAAAGAATTCCTATGGAAATTTATGCTCTCTCACCTCAGCAGCATAATCTTGCACTGCCCGAGCGATCGCTTCACTTAAGTTTACATACACCTTGGCAAAGGGCGGTTGCCGTTCAGACAAACCCAACACATCGGCAGTGACTAATACTTGCCCGTCACACTTAGAACCAGCACCAATACCTATAGTAGGAATCGTCAATTTTTGGCTAATCTGAGCCGCTAAGTCTGATGGAATGTGTTCTAAGACAATACTAAAGGCTCCTGCTGCTTCGAGAGCGATCGCCTCAGCAATCAGTTTCTCTCCCGCCGTAGTTGTTTTACCTTGTTGCTTTAATCCCAACTGATGGATCGATTGGGGTGTCAAACCGATATGTCCCATGACTGGAATCCCCGCCTGTACCAACCGCGAAACAGTTTCTATAATTGCCGGATGTCCGCCTTCGATTTTCACCGCCTGCGCCCCTGCTTCTTTCAACGCCCTTCCCGCTGAATGCATAGCCTGCTGAAAGCTTTCCTGATAAGTCAGAAACGGCAAATCGAATACTAACAACGCTCTTTTCACGCCTCGGCGAACTGCCTTAGCGTGATGTAACATTTCTTCTAATGTCAGAGGTATAGTAGTCTCGTAGCCCAGCATGACTGCTAAAGAGTCACCTACCAAAATTAAATCCACTCCCGCAGCATCTAACAATCGCCCCGTAGTGTAATCCCACGCAGTTAGAGCAACAATTGTCTGTCCTTGTTGCTTCCATTGAATTAATTGCTGGGTAGTGATTGGCATAAGAGAGTGGTAATGGGTAATGGGTAATGGGTAATTGGTTAGAGGCAAGAGGTAAGTTTTTCCCTGCTCCCTGCTCTCTACTCCCTGCGCCCTCTCATAACTGATAACTGATAACTGGTAACTGATTCAGATACATTCAGCAGTATTTGTAACAAAATTTAATAAAATACAAGTTTAATAATAAATTTTTATAAATGTGTACAGTACATTTAAATTTTAACTAATTCAATTCTTGATATATTGTTAAAAACCGCGTTGGTTGGCAAGGAACAGACTTACTAACTAGCGAGTGGAAGAGACTGACTCTTGGAAGAAAAATATGTCTTACGCGCAAACGAGAACCCAGACCAAATCGGGCTACCAGGCAGGGGTTAAAGATTACCGACTGACTTATTACACCCCCGATTACACTCCCAAAGATACAGACGTTCTGGCTTGTTTCCGTGTCTCGCCTCAGCCTGGAGTCCCTCCAGAAGAGGCTGGCGCGGCTGTAGCTGCTGAATCCTCCACTGGTACGTGGACGACTGTATGGACGGATTTGTTAACCGACCTAGACCGCTACAAAGGTCGTTGTTATTACATCGAGCCAGTACCAGGTGAAGATAACCAGTTCTTCTGCTTTGTGGCTTATCCTCTCGACTTGTTTGAGGAAGGCTCCGTCACTAATATGTTGACCTCGATTGTAGGTAACGTATTTGGTTTCAAAGCCCTCAAAGCGCTGCGTCTGGAAGACATGAGAATTCCTGTCGCCTACCTGAAGACATTCCAAGGACCTCCCCACGGGATTCAAGTTGAGCGCGACAAACTAAACAAGTACGGTCGTCCATTGTTGGGTTGTACGATTAAGCCCAAACTCGGTCTATCGGCGAAAAACTACGGTCGGGCTGTATACGAGTGCTTGCGCGGTGGTCTAGACTTCACCAAAGACGACGAAAATATCAACTCTCAGCCTTTCATGCGTTGGCGCGATCGCTTCCTATTCGTTCAAGAAGCAATTGGCAAGGCACAAGCAGAGACAGGTGAAGTCAAGGGTCATTACCTTAACGTTACAGCGCCTACCTGCGAAGAAATGATGAAGCGGGCTGAGTTTGCTAAAGAACTCGGTACGCCAATTATCATGCACGACTACCTAACTGGTGGTTTCACTGCTAACACCACTTTGGCGAAGTATTGCCGCGATAATGGTTTGTTACTCCACATCCACCGCGCTATGCACGCTGTAATCGACCGTCAGAGAAATCACGGTATTCACTTCCGCGTCTTGGCTAAGTGCTTGCGGATGTCTGGTGGCGACCACCTGCACTCTGGAACAGTAGTCGGTAAGCTAGAAGGCGAACGCGGGATCACGATGGGCTTCGTTGACCTGATGCGCGAAAACTACATTGAAGAAGACCGTTCTCGCGGTATTTTCTTCACTCAAGATTGGGCTTCCATGCCTGGTGTAATGCCTGTAGCCTCTGGTGGTATCCACATTTGGCACATGCCAGCGCTAGTAGAAATCTTTGGTGATGACTCCTGCTTGCAGTTCGGTGGTGGGACGCTCGGTCACCCTTGGGGTAACGCTCCTGGCGCAACTGCTAACCGCGTAGCTCTAGAAGCTTGCGTTCAAGCTCGTAACGAAGGACGTGACTTGGCACGCGAAGGTAACGATGTAATTCGCGAAGCTGCTAAGTGGTCGCCTGAGTTGGCTGTTGCTTGCGAACTGTGGAAGGAAATCAAGTTCGAGTTCAAGGCAGTTGATACCCTCTAATCAGTGGCGAGTAGTGAGTGGTGAAGTAGCGGGCGGCGAGGTGTCCTCGCGCCCCATTAGCTTCGTAGTGGTGAGTGAGTTAGAATACTCAAAACTCACGACTCATACCTCATAACTCTACAAAGGCTGGGGTCAAGCATGGATATAAAGCGAATTGCGAAGGACACAGCCAAGACGCTGCAAAGCTACCTAACTTATCAGGCAGTAAGAACGGTGTTGGCGCAAATTGGTGAAACTAACCCTCCTCTGGCACTGTGGCTGCATCGCTTTTCTGCGACTGACAGAATACAAGACGGCGAAGCGTACATAGAAAATTTGTTTCGAGAAAAGCCTGATTTAGCATTGCGAATCATGACTGTCAGAGAACATTTAGCGGAGGAAGTGGCTGATTTCTTACCTGAGATGGTACGTGCTGGGATTCAGCAAGCCAACATGCAACACCGCAAGCAGCATCTAGAGCGGATTACGCAACTAGAAACAAATCCTAGCCTTGATTCTGAGCCGCAAACTACCTCAGAAACCAATCTGGATAGTCCTTAAATCGTCATTAGTTATTGGTTACTAGTTGTTTCTACAACAAACGACAAATGACAAATGACAATCATCAATTTTTCAGCAACCCACAGAGATAATCCATGCAAACGCTACCAAAAGATCGGCGCTACGAAACTCTATCTTATTTGCCTCCTCTAACTGACGCTCAAATTAGTCGTCAAGTTCAGTACATTCTGAGTCAAGGATACATTCCAGCAATTGAGTTCAACGAAAGCTCTGAACCAACAGAGTGTTATTGGACAATGTGGAAGCTGCCTTTGTTTGGAGCTGGAAGCACTCAAGAAGTATTGAATGAAGTTCAAGCGTGCCGTTCTCAGTATTCCAACTGCTACATTCGGATCGTTGGTTTCGATAACGTCAAGCAGTGTCAAATCCTCAGCTTCTTGGTTCACAAACCCAACAGCAGTGGTGGTAGATACTACTAAAAACTAGAAATAGTTAAAGTGTTTTGAAAGGAGGGGTAGATTCTACCTCTCCTTTTGTGGATTTTTTAGTGCGGTGGTTGCTTCGCAAACCGCTTTTGGCATCGCCCGTGCAAACAGATAGTCTATTCTACGAAATTTTCCAAACCGATCCAAGTATCGTTTTTGAACTTATAGGTAATTTGTCTGCTAGAAATATTACCTACAGCTTTGCCTCCCAAGAAGTCAAACAAACCAGCTTTCGGATAGATGGTATTTTAGTACCGCCAATTTATGCTACTGACTTACCTATTGTCTTTGTCGAAGTTCAAGGTTATAAAGACAGCAAAAAAGTTCTTTATTCCAGTTTTTTTAGCCAAATTTTTCTGTATTTACACGACTACCAACCAGTTAATGATTGGCAAGCCATTTTAGTTTTTACCAGACGTAGTTTAGATCCAGGTTTACCTAGACAGTATCGGGTATTTGCATCTAGTTCCCAATTCCAGCGCATCTACTTAGATGAATTAGGCGAAACTGAAAATCTATCTTTGGGACTAAGTTTATTGCAGCTCATTGGTTTAAGACAAGAGGTTGCTTCGGAACGGGGTAGGCGGTTGGTAGGAAGAATTAGACGTGAATTAACCGATGCCGGAAATCAGAGAAAATTTATAGAATTAGTAGAAACTGTATTCGTTTACAAATTTCCAGACTTGAGCAGAGAGGAGATAGAAGCGATGTTGGGATTAAACGAACTAAAACAAACCAAAGTCTACCAGGAAGCTTTAGCAGAAGGGCTGGAGCAAGGTAGAGAGCAAGGTAGAGAGCAAGGTAGAGAGGAAGGTAAACTAGCAGCAGTACCCTTGTTACTGAAAGCAGGATTAACAGTAGAACAGATTGCCGAGCAACTGCAATTAGACATAGATGCTGTGAGAAAAGTAGCACAACAGCAATATTAAGTAGATCGAGAAAAAGCGATCGCAACAACCAAAAAAAACTTAAGATAAGTTTAAGCGGCTCGACCTATCTGATAGATTCATGAATTACTACATTGCACCTCGTTTTCTCGAAAAAATCGCTGTATTTATCACCAAGAATTATTTAAATATTCCTGGTATTCGCGTACCGTTGATTTTAGGCGTCCACGGACGTAAAGGCGAGGGAAAATCTTTTCAGTGCGATTTAGTATTCGAGAAGATGGGGATAGAAATTACTCATATTTCTGGTGGTGAATTGGAAAGCCCCGATGCTGGAGATCCTTCGCGTTTGCTGCGTCTGCGCTATCGAGAGACAGCAGAATTGATCCGCGTGCGGGGTAAAATGTGCGCCATCATGATTAACGATCTCGATGCAGGCGCAGGACGATTTGATGAAGGCACTCAGTATACGGTGAATACTCAGTTGGTAAACGCCACGTTGATGAATATTGCGGATAATCCAACTAACGTACAATTACCTGGTAGTTACGACGAAACACCTTTACATCGCGTCCCAATTATTGTGACAGGTAATGATTTTTCCACTTTATACGCGCCATTAATTCGAGACGGTAGAATGGAAAAATTTTACTGGCAACCCGATCGCAGTGATAAAGTCGGTATCGTCGCTGGAATTTATTCAGACGACGGGCTCTCATCACGGGAAATAGAGCAGTTAGTCGATACTTTCTCCAACCAGTCAGTTGATTTCTTTAGCGCGCTGCGTTCTAGAATTTACGACGAGCAAATTCGCGACTTTATCTTCAAAATTGGTATAGAGCAGGTATCGAGAAGAGTTGTAAATAGTGCCGATCGACCACCAGAATTTAGCAAGCCCAAATTCAATCTATCCCGTTTGATTGACATGGGTAATTTGATGGTGAAAGAGCAGCAACAAGTACAGAGTTCTCAGCTAGTCAAAGAGTATAATCGAGCTTTAGATGGAAACAGGTATTTTAGAGAATATACTCCTCCAGCGCCACCAGAAAAACCGAAATCATCGCAGCCAGAAACTGTCACTTCGCCCTTTGGTAATGGTGCAGAATCCGCAAAGAATCCAGTAAAAAATTATTCACCTACACAAACGCCTCTTCCTGTTTGGCAATCTGGGAATCGATTTGTCAATGAAAGTATTCAATTGCCCCAAGCTAGTAGTGGAGTAGTAAACTCAGTTGAATCTTACGAGCTTCCAGTTCATAATAATCGTCACAATGAGGTAATATCAACTCAAATTGGCTTACAAACTTTGGAGCAAGTACGAAATTTAATAGCGCAAGGCTACCACATTGGTATCGAACATGTAGATAAACGCCGATTTCGGACTAATTCTTGGAAGAGTTGCGGTCAAAGTATTGTAGGTGAATCAGAAGCAATTACTGCGCTCGAAGTCAATTTGTCTGAATATCAAAATGAGTATTTGCGAATATTCGGAATTGAGCCAAGAACAAAGCGCCGGGTGATGGAAACAATTATCCACCGACCGGAGTAAGTAATTCTCGTTTGAGTGTAATAAATCTGTATGGGCGCGCAGTTAGCTGTAGCGCCTGATTTGTTTTATTGACGGAGGTTTGGCACGTGCGACTGATAGCAATTTTCAATTGGGTAAAACACGATCTGTAGGGGCGCACGGCTGTGCGCCCCTACAAGTATCACGCACTGATTTACATTTGACTACGGCAGAGAAGATCCCCCCAACCCCCCTTAAACAGGGGGACTACAGATGAATTTCTGTAGTCTAGTTTGAGTAACATGGTTTCAGTATGAGTTCAGACAGCAAATATTAAGTTTTATATACAAATAGTTTATTGAAAGTAATTATCAATAAAATTTGAGTGTTCCAAAAAAATTTGCCTGTTCCAAAAGTGCGGTGAGCCAGATTCTCGGCTGACACGCAAAATTCGTTTGCCTTCGTCTCATTACATCTAGGTTTCACTGCCAAAATTATCTTGAAATGCAACTTTCTCATGACATGCAACCAACTATAGGAATCAAATGTTAATGACAATTTTTCTTGCTTGCTGTGCTTGGGCAATGACAATTGGCGCTTGCGTTAGCGCCATCCTTTCCATTGAAAAAGCCAGCGATCGCATCAAAACACTACATCAAATTCCCTGTTCTGGGTGTGCCTTTTTCACCAACGACTATCGGCTCAAATGCACGGTAAACCCAATAAATGCCTGTACGGAAGCAGCAATTGCCTGTCGCGACTTTGAACCCAGAACTCAGCCATGTCATGCTTGCCGTCAATGTTCGCATAAATTTGAATAGATTGAAACTCGCGATCGCCAAAACTCTAGCCAATTTTTCAGCATCTAAAAGACTATGAGTCAAGTAAAAGAATCGACTGCTAAACTCACGGGTGTGGCTGAAACGCTGACAATTACTCTATACGCTCGTTCTGTAGAAACTTTACGCCAAGATGCTATCCTCAAGGATGAAAAAGCAGTAGAAATTGCCGAAAAGTTAGACTATGACTTTGAGAAATATAGTCAAGGATGGGCATCTCAACTAGGTTGTGTTATTCGTGCCAGAGTTTACGATCGCGCTGTTTCAAATTTTCTGCAAACTCATCCTACAGCTATTGTTGTGAATTTAGGTGCGGGACTTTGCACGCGATTTTTTCGCATCGATAACGGTGAGGTGCAGTGGTATGAGGTGGATTTCCCTGAAGTCATCGAACTAAAACGCAAGTTAGTAACGCCGAGCGATCGCTATCAGTTAATTTCGAGTTCGCTTTTAGATGCTGCATGGATTTCTAAAATTAATCGAGCAGAAGATCGACCTGTATTAATGATTATGGAAGGGGTTAGTATGTATCTGACAGCATCAGAAGTACGAACCTTATTTCAGCAGATTCACCAGCAGTTTTCTCCAGTCGAGATGCTTTTTGACGTGCTGAGTTCTAAACGAGCAAAGAATACTCAAGCTCACGATACAGTATCTAAAACTAACGCTCAATTTAGCTGGGGAATTGACAATTCTCAAGAACTAGAAACTTGGAATGTAGGAATTAGAGTTAAAGAGGAAATTTATTATTTAACTGAATTTGCCAAATATCCCCACCGTTTGCAACCGTGGTGGTTGAAATACCTAACTCCAATCTTAGTACCTTTATATAAAAAATCTGGTCGAATTTTACGAGTTGAGATAGCTTAAAAATTATAGTTTTTGAGTGAAACTCAAGCGTAAGATGGACATTGCCCACTCTACTAAAAAAACTGACGACTGGTACTAGGTTGATATCGGTGGCAATGGATCGGCTTGATAAAGGAGGAGAAGACTACAATGAAAGTACTAGAGTGAAAATAGCTTACTTTCTGGTATTACTCTATGTCTTCTATCAGCCTAACTTGTGTTTTTAGACATTCGCTGAAGCGTCAAGCAGTCAAATTATGTTTTGCGTCTTTAGCGATCGCTACAGTATATATCTCTATTCCATCTGCGATTTCCCAAGAACTCCCGATCGTGCGATCGGCAGCTTTAGATCCAGGGATTGACGTGCCGTGGTCGCAACCTGTAAGAATTATCGATCCGTTTGAGGGAGAGTATGTGGGTATTTTCGATAAAAACTTCTTTTATCGACGTATTTTGAATACCAACGCCAGAGTACAAGTTGTTAGCCTCTGGCGGAATAATTCGGTACGCTTTTTATTGGCTTACAGCGATCGCGATTGCAATTTTAGTCATGGCTGGTTTGACCATCGTATCAGTAGAGACTGTTTAACCGCAAACGCAGCTTTGGGAATTGCCAATCTATATATCAAAGTCGGCGATCGCGTTTTTCAATTAGAGGGAGATAACAGCAGATTTCAGGTCAAACCAGATTTAGCTACTGCTTTAAAAAACTCCCCCAATCAAAACATTAACATTCGTTTAGTGACGAAAAGTGGGGAAATTGTAGATAGCGAAATCGGGAAGAGTACTGTAGCAGCTTGGAAAGAGATTTATTAAGACAAGTACTTAAGCCTTTGCTTCAGGTAAGCTTAGTACTTGACGCGCACCATGTAATTTCACAAATCTTCGATACAACCACATAGTATCTCTTTCGGAGATTCCTTTGAGATTGACGAGATGATGTACTTTTTTCTGAGCGATTCTTTGCAAATAAGGTAAATCTTCAAACAAAGTCAAACAAGCGGCAAAATGCAACACGACTTGCAATAATGGTCGGGGCCATTTGAGATTGCTGTAGATATCGATAATGAGCTTATGCTCGTTAGCACCAACGGGAATGACATTGAACAAAACTGTAATGTATCGCTGGTTATAAACCGGAATACTCAACTCTACCGTATACGGAGTATGTAAGGTTAATCCTACTTCGACTATTGGTTGTCGCCAAATTCGTAACACGTTAGCAGGTGAATCTAACACAGTTTGAAATCTTACCATTCCCCCGCTTTGTGTCGGCTGAATTTGACTGACTCCAATCACTTTAAGGTTGTTAAGACTGAAATGGTGGATTGTCTCTAAGTGTTTGAGATTTAAAAGATGGTAAATTTGGCAAATGTAATGAAAGGGTAAGATATATTCTTGACGAATGACATGTTGCTCTTGCAGCTCTGACATTCTAGCTGTAGTCGCGTGTAAGCTATGCTCATCTATAGAGTTTCGTGCCTCAATTGCATAACTTCTGACTGCACCAATTCCACCAATATTTGAGCTTTCTTCAGGTTTGAGATAAATCCAGCCTAGTAAGAAAAAAGAAGCTGTAAATAAGTGTACCAGCTCTATAGAAGAGACATATCCATCAGTAAAAGCGGCAAAACTGCGATCGACAATACCAAATAACCAGGAAGGAATTCCAAACAGCCACAATCCATTTCTAAAGCTAGAAAAGACTAAGGGAAATTCGATCGCAGGTATATTGTTACTTTTGTAACTTTTATTTAGGGATTCTAGCTGCATAGGGTTTTTAGAAAAAATCAGGTCTATTCTAGCTGCATCATCTGAAATTTTAATTCAGTACAAGCGCCATAATTTGGCTGAGAATAATTTGGTTTAGAAAGGGAAAGCTCCAACTATTTCCTTTCCTAATTTTTAGGTTAACTTTGTTACAGTTTACTCACCCTCTGCCGCAAGACAAAACACAGTTCTATCTAAATAATGAAAATTTAAAGTTAAACAAAATGTACGTCTGTATTATCAGCTACACATATCTTAACAAATATTTTGAAGCGCGATCGCGCTCCACTTCAAACTCTAGCTATAGGCATATATCTGAAGAAGTACAGTTGATGGAGATAGGATTGAGATTTTTAATAAAATTGATAGAGATGCGATCGAACACTCAGTTAATTCATCAATTTTTGGGACTTGCCTGAAAAGAATCGTTCGCTCGTATATCTTGGGGAGGAAGGTAGATTAACTTATCTTCTATCCCGTGAATGATTTTCAAACTCTGTTTGCGCGTAAGACAATACGGTTGTTCGTCACTGTATTAAAAAAATCATGGCAAGCCCAATAGAATTTAGTTTATTTGCTCCATATAACAAAGGTGCGAAGCTAATTGGCTGCTTTTCCAATTGGGAAGAGATAGCGATGGAAAAAGGTAAAGACGGGTACTTTCGGACAAAAGTTGAATTAGAAGATGGCGTATATCAATATAAGTTTCGCGTCCAGTCTAAATCTTGGTTCTTTGAACCCGACCAATGGGTAGATGTTATCGATCCTTATGCTACAGATATCGATAACCCAACGCAGAATGCAGTAGTGCGGGTAAAAGATGGACAGCGGATTCTGGATACTTATGTATGGCAACACGATGACAAGCCATTACCGAGCGATCGCGAGTTGGTAATATATGAAATGCACGTTGGCGATTTTTCTGGTGGTGAAGACGACCCTCACGCACGCGGTAAATACAAACACGTTGTTGAAAAGTTAGATTATCTGTGCGAACTTGGTGTTAACGCAATCGAATTGATGCCAGTTAAAGAATACCCGGGAGATCATAGCTGGGGTTACAATCCCCGTCACTTTTTCGCCACAGAATCCAGCTACGGTTCTACAGAGGGATTGAAAAAACTGATCGATGAATGCCATGCAAAAGGCATTCGCGTTATCATGGACGGGATTTACAACCACTCAGAAGCAGAAAGTCCGCTAACTCAAATCGACCACGATTATTGGTATCATCACGAACCCCGCGACCCCGATAATAACTGGGGACCAGAGTTTAATTACGAATTTTACGATGAAAATTTAGAAACATATCCAGCACGGAAATTTATTGGCGACAACGTGCGATTTTGGGTGGAAGAATTTCATATTGATGGCATTCGCTTTGACGCTGCAAGACAAATTGCCAACTATGACTTCATGCATTGGATAGTGAATGAAGCCAAGCAAAAAGCCAGCATGAAGCCATTTTATACTGTTGCCGAACACATTCCCGAAACAACATCCATCACTAATGTAGATGGACCGATGGACGGCTGCTGGCACGATAGTTTTTACCACGATGTTTTGGCGCACATTTGCGGTGACACCTTCGACTTAGAAAGACTTAAAGATGTCATTGACTGCAAGCGTCAAGGCTTCATGGGTGCAACTAACGTGGTGAATTATTTGACCAACCACGACCACAACCATTTGATGGTAGAGTTAGGCGATCGCCAAATCTTTGACGAAGAAGCCTTCAGGAGAATTAGATTGGGAGTTGCCTTATTAATGACAGCTGTTGGCGTTCCTTTAGTTTGGATGGGTGAGGAGTTTGGCGAATATAAGCCGAAAACAACTGAATCTGCCAAAATCGAGTGGGGACTGCTGGGCAACGATCTCAATCGCAACTTATTTGAATACTACAAAGGCTTAATTAACCTCCGCAAGCACAACCACGCGCTTTACACGGAAAATATCGATTTCTTCCACGAAAATCCAGAAGCTAAAGTCGTAGCTTACACTCGTTGGAACGATGAAGGTTCTCGCGTAGTTGTAATCGCTAATTTCTCAGAAAACTTCTTAGCTGGGTATCGCGTCGATAACTTCCCTGCTGCTGGAAAATGGCACGAATGGACGGGGAATTACGACCTCGAATCTGGGGAAGATATGCTGCTGGATATTGGTCCTTACGAAGCCAAAGTTTTTGTTTGGCAGTAGTAAGGTAGGGTGCGTTGTTAACGCACCCGATAACTTAACGATGCATGTGTTGTTCTAACAATTGTTGCGCCCTTGGTCGGTAAATTAAATAGAATAAAGCCTCAAGATAACGCAACAAGTCTTCGCGATTTTCTTTGGAAATAAAATTCCAGAAACCGTAAATTCGTGCCAGAGATAGCAGGCGCGTAGTATGAATTTTCCAAGTATAAGTGCTGTAAACTCGGTCAATCCCCCGCGTGGAAATTTCATACCAATAATTAGGATTTTGTTCGCATTTCGTCACAAATTCCAAAATTTTATCGGCTGTTTCCTCTAGATGCGTTGGGTTGATGTAGAAACCATTTACCTTATCTTGAATGATTTCTAGCGGTCCCCCGAACTGAGTGGCAAAAGTCGGTAAACCAGAAATCATCGCCTCTAATACGGTTAAGCCGAAAGCTTCAAATAACGCTGGCTGCACGAAAATACCGTGACGGTCTGCAATAACTCGATAAACTTCCCCAGAAGCAGATTTAGGCAAGCGTACCCCTAACCAGCGAATCTTGCCATGCAAATTGTACTGGTCGATGATGCTATAAAGCTTGACAATTTCATCCTTTTCTTCGTTGTCTTCCGATTCTTCAACGCGCAATTTTCCAGCAATTAAGATTAAATTGCAATGTTCTTGCAACGCTTCGCTTTTCCCAAAACACTCAGCTAAACCAGTTAAGTTTTTGATCCGGTCTAACCTGGCTACCGAGAAAATCGGACGCTTGCTGGGGTCGTCGAGTTTGCCATAAGCTTGAACGGGATCGTCCAAGGTAAATAATAGGTCTTCTACCCGTTCGCGATCGCTTGGCACGCGGTCTTCCATCCGTGAATACGGGAAGTAGTAACTTTCATTCACACCAGGCGGAACCACGTTAAATTTAGGGCTGAATAGTTCGACTCCGCTGACAACATGATATAAATCCGGCATTGTGAAAGACTTGTACGATTCATACTGCCCTACACTATCGCGAGTCCCGACAATTTCTTGGTAGGTGCTGCTAATGACAAAATTAGCCGCATTCATGGCAATCAGATCGGCGGTGAATTGTAGCGAGAAGTGATATTTATCTTCTAAATCTTGCCAGTACAGGTTGCTAAACAAATACTTGGACTTTTCTAGCGCGTGGGCAATATTACACTGAGTAATCTTCATCCGCCGCGATAGTAAGAATGCGACTAAATTACCGTCAGAATAGTTACCGATAATTAGATCGGGTTTTCCATGCAATTCTGCTAGTAATTCCTTCTCAGCATCGATCGCGAAAGTTTCTAGGTAGGGCCATAACTCAAACCGCGAGATCCAGTTTTGTGTCAGTTTAGGATTGAATTCTCGCAACGGGACGCGCAAGATCCAAGCATTTTCCGTTCCATAAACTTTCTCTAATCTTTGATTGCAAAGAGTTCCATCGCTATTAGGAATTAAGCGGGTGAGAATGACAACTTTCGGCTTCACATTCATCCCGTCCAAACCCGCCAGGGTCGTATCTTCCTGCAACTGTTTTTCTAAACTTTTTACCTGGTCGAGGATGTATACCACCTGACCCCCTGTATCGGGTCGTCCCAAAACTCCCTCTTGTCCGAACCAGCCGTGGGACGAAACAAGGGCGATCTTAAAGATCATCGGAATCCGAGAAATAAAAGCTTCCAGGGTTTGCGGATCGGGAGAATCGATCAATTCATCGAGAATACTTAAAGTGTCCTGTACCCGCCCCGCCGTGTTTCCCCAGCCAGGTTCAAACCCCATCATTTGTAAGTCAAATTTGAAATTTTCGTAGGGTTCTTCACTGGCGCGATCGCCCACAAATGCGATCGCTCTTTTGATTTGATCGGATAATTGTTGATGGGACTTAATTCTGCCGTTAATTAGCAGTTGAATTCCATCATATTGATGTACCTGGAGAAAGTTAAACATACTTTCCAACCATTGTCTGGGGTCTTGAAACAATTTGCTGGAAAGATAGCGGTTGAGATACTGTACCCCCTTACCAATATTTTTCGGGTCGCGAATGGTGGGAGTGTAGTCGTAAAAAGGTCCAAAATCGAGTTCGAGAATATCCCCTTCATTTGGATGGTAGCGGTTGACAAAGCGATCGCGAACATCAAGCAATTCCTGTATCGTCAGCACTTCTACCATCAAATCTTCTGTGATTCGATAGAATTCTTGACTGGCAATTTTTTGGCGGATAATTAAACAAAGATTACCATTTTCTAGAATGATTTCTTGGGTATAGTAAATGAGCTTACCCAGATGAGAACCGCTATAAAATTCAGCCGACTTTTGGTACTTATTGCAGTACTCCACATACGACATCAGAATGTCGTTTCTCAACAAATACTTCTTATCTTGATGACGAATCTCGCTAAAAAACTGGCGCAGATCGCTTCTTTCTTCACTATCGAGAACAGTTTGCAGCAGTTCGGACATGATAAATTCCCCAAGAATGTTGTAGTTGGTAATTGGTAGTTGGTGAGTGGTAGTTGGTGAGTTGCTAGTGGCTAGTGGAACCAGAATCTTGAATCCAGTCACTAGTCACTAGTCACCAGACACTACTCCCTAAATTCCATACAATTCGCCAAATTTCTGTTTGATGTAGCTGATAAAGGGTTCGATTTGCAGGGGACTACCAGTCACCCGTTGGATTAATTCCGCCGCCGTATACTTGCGACCGTGTTGGTAGAGGTTTTGTTTCAGCCAGTCGTGCAAGGTGGTAAAGTTACCAGAGGCGATTTGTTGAGGAATTTCTGGATGTGCTTGCGTTGCAGTAGCAAAGAATTGAGCGCTCATTAAGTTACCGAGGGTATATCCTTGGAACGCACCGCCAATCGCACCACCGTACCAGTGGACATCCTGTAAAACACCAATACTATCGTTGGGTGGGGTAATGCCAAGATCGGATTTGTAACGTTCGTTCCAAGCGTCAGGAAGGTCGCGAACTGCTAATTTACCTTCTAATAGCTGCAATTCCAGGTCGAAACGAATCAAGACATGGAGATTATAGGTGACTTCGTCGGCATCGGTGCGAATGAGCGATCGCTCGACTTTATTAATCGCTCGGTAAAATGTTTCTAAGTCAACTTTTCCTAACTGTTGGGGAAAGGTTTCCTGCAACTGGGGATAAAAGCATTTCCAAAAAGGACGACTTCTGCCCACCATATTTTCCCACAACCGCGATTGACTTTCATGCACTCCCGCTGAAGTTCCTCCCGCTAGTGGCGTAGCTTCGTATGCCCGACTCACTCCCTGTTCGTAGAGTGCGTGTCCGGTTTCGTGAACCGTGCTGAACAGCCCTTCGTTCAAGTCATTTTCGCGCACGCGGGTGGTGATGCGGACATCCCCTGTAGAGAATTTAATCATGAAGGGGTGTAGGGTTTTGTCCTGTCGTCCCCTTTGAAAATCGTAACCGAGTTGTTCGATAACTTTGAAGCTGAAATCTAGTTGTTCGGCTTCAGGGAAATGCTGGTGCAAGCAAGATGCGTCGGCTACGGGTTGAGCAGCAATTGCTGCGACAATGGGGACGAGTTCCTGACGCAGTTGAGTAAATAGCGATCGCACGCTCTTGACTGTCATGCCATAATCTGCATCTGCAATCAATGGATCGGCAATATGCTCGTACCCAGGAAAAAAGTTAGCGCGATCGCGACTCAGTTCTAATGTCTTTTCTAAATAAGGCGCAACTGTAGCAAAATCATTTGTAGCCCTTGCCTTTGCCCAAACTTCATAACACTCAGCCGTATGTTGCGAAAACTTAGCTGTAAAAGCAGGGGGAATATTGACCGCACGTTCGTAGTCGTGGCGCGTGATGCGGATCAGGCTTGCTTCATCTGAATCGTAGGCTAAGCTTTGTTCGTAGGGGCGTAAATCTTCTAATAGTTGTCCGATTTGCGGGTCGGTAAATTTCGTGTGGGCAATCTGCGCTAGCGTGGCTAATTGCCTTCCCCTTGCTGCTGCGCCTTCGGGAGGCATATACGTTGCTTGATCCCAATAGAGGAGGGATGCAGCCGATTCAATGTCGTTAATCTCTGTCAGGAGGGTTTTAAGTTGGGCGAGTTTGGGTTCTGTCTTTTCCAGAGTTTGCATGGGCTGAGCGTGTGGATTCTAGGTTCCTTTTGTCAATACTAAGTCCGACTTGCCCAGATGTGCATGGAAGTGCCAACTATTTTCAGGAAACAGGAAACTCTAGT
The DNA here is from genome assembly GCF_003015105.1 of Chroococcidiopsis sp. CCALA 051. Taxonomy (NCBI): domain Bacteria; kingdom Bacillati; phylum Cyanobacteriota; class Cyanophyceae; order Chroococcidiopsidales; family Chroococcidiopsidaceae; genus Chroococcidiopsis; species Chroococcidiopsis sp. CCALA 051. The sequence continues at coordinate 16,362 of NZ_PYCI01000117.1, forward strand.
CTGATAGCAATTCTCGATTGCGTGCGTGACATTTGTAGGGGCGCACAGAGAAAGCGCCCCTACAGATCGTGTGTTTTACCCAATCGAAAATCGCTATGAGAAAGGGCGAATGTAATCCGTAGCTACATTAATAAAGTCTGTTAGCGCAGACTCATGGCAGATTGGTTAAGCCTTTATAGCGGCGATTTATAATTGCCAAGCTTCAGCTTCTTGCTTCCCGCCTGAAAGCATCAGATCGCTTGTACAGCATAACTATTTCAAAAATCCCTCGATTTAGCACAAAAGTACTATTATTGACAGATTTCGGGAACTCAACTTATTTCTTCTGTATTGAAATTTAGCTGTGGGCGATCGCTGTCAACCGATCGCTGACAAAATAGAGTTTTCTAGGAGAAGCACAATGGACAACGATGCTATTCAACAAGAAATAATGGCACTTCTCAATCAGGAAGATATATTGTCCTCACTAAATAAGATATTCCAAAAATATGGCGTGTTAGACACTAAAAATATTTCCATAGAATTCAATTTTTTTGAGAAAACACCATCCGATCGCGATTGCCGTCCAAATGCCAGCGTGTTGCCAGATCCCTCACCAGATAGTGTATTCCGAACCACTGCTTGGTTTTGCCCTTGCCCCCCAAACCAAGCTTGTGCGCCACCTCCTGGTAAGTGGATTGGATGATACAGCCACAGGTAGGTTTAGAAGTATTCCTGCAACAAGAGGGGTTTTCTAAGTCATATTGTTGCCTGTCTGACATACTCAGATATGCTCTTAAGTATGTCGATGTCTGAGTAAATTTAAAAATGGCTCAAAGTAGGAGTAGTTGGGGTTGGCGGCTACGGCTGGCGTGCTGTGTAGCCGTTAGTGGAGCGATCGCTACTGAAGATCGGATTTCAGCTCAGGTTGTTCCCGACAATACATTAGGTGCTGAAAGCTCATCAGTTAACCAAACTACTCCTCTAACTTCTCAAATTGAAGGTGGAGCAGCGCGGGGCAAAAATCTATTTCACAGCTTCGAGCAGTTTTCTATCCCAGCAAATGGTGAAGTGCGCTTCAATAACGATGTAAATATTGAAAATATTATCACCCGCGTGACTGGCTCTACTGCTTCTAATATAGATGGCGCGATCGCCGCTAACGGTAGCGCCAACTTATTGTTAATCAATCCAAATGGAATTATTTTTGGCACTAATGCCTCGCTCAATATTGGTGGTTCATTTCTCGCTAGTACAGCGCGTAGCATTATTTTTGCCGATGGCACTCAGTTCGATGCAAATCATTCTCAAACTCCGCCCTTACTAACAGTTAATACGCCGATCGGCTTGCAATTTGGCTCCAATTCTGGCGCGATCGTTAACCGCTCTCAAGCGTCTCTCAACGGAGCAGTAAATTACTTTGGCTTTCCTGCTGGTTTACAAGTAGTGACAGGTAAAACATTAGCACTTGTAGGAGGTAGTATTTTACAAGAGGGTGGAAATATGACAGCAGCAGAGGGACGAATTGAACTAGGCAGTGTTTTCGATAATAGTTTAGTGAATCTCAAGCCCACAGAAAAAGGCTGGAAGTTGGGATACGAGCAGGTACAAAATTTTCAAAATATTGAGTTAAATAGCTTTGCAAACATACCTTATTTAGATGTCAGTGGTGAAAGTAATGGCGATCTTCACCTTCAAGGTAAGGTAATTCAAATTAACAATTATGGATTGACCTCTATAAATAGACAAGAAATCCAACCGGGAAATTTGACTATAAACGCCTCAGATAATATAGAATTGGCGGGCGTGAATACCGTAATATCTACTTTAACTTTTGGAGCAGGAAATGGCGGAAGTATTACTTTCAATACTAAAAATTTAACCGTGAAAGAAGGGGCGCAAGTTTTTACTTCTACTTTTGCTACAGGTGCTGGAGGAAAATTAACTGTTAACGCATCAGAATCAGTACAAATAATTGGTAGTTTTCCTTTATCTATTGATAATTTTGAGGCATTTAGTAGTTTATCTAGTGCAACTGCTGCTGCTGGAAATGCAGGGGACTTAACAATTAATACTTCAAAACTAATTATCAGAGATGGAGCAAAAATATCCACAGCATCAGAGGGAATTGTCTTCGATCTAACTCTCAACCAGTTCGTACCAGCAACAGGCAAAGGAGGAAACCTCACTATCAACGCATCTGAATCTGTAGAGCTGACGGGGACTACAAAAAATGGTTCTCCGAGTACCTTAACTGCGATCGCTCAAGGTGGTGCAACTGCTGGAAATCTGAGAATTAATACAAAAAGTTTGACGATTGGGAATGAGGCGGAAATAAGTGTCAGCAGTTTCGGTACGGGTAATGCAGGCAACTTGGAAGTTACAGCTAATTCCATCCGTGTAGAAGATGGTGGCAAACTTACTGCTACCAGTAAATTCAGCAGTGACGGTGGAAATATAAACTTACAAAACCTGGACTTACTCACCTTACGCAACAATGGTGAAATTTCTACTAGTGCGGAAGGTGCAGGCGATGGTGGCAATATAAATGTTGATACAGACAATCTAGTACTAGCAGAAAGAAGCAAAATTACAGCTAAAGCTGTCGATGGTCGCGGTGGTAATATCAGCATTACAACCCAAGGACTCTTTGTGTCTCCCGATAGTACGATCGATGCCACATCCGATCGCGGTATTAATGGAATAGTAGAAATTAGAAGACCAGATGTAGACCCCAGCGCTGAGTTAGTTATCTTACCAGCAGATGTCGTCGATGTCAGCGGTTTGGTGGCTCAAGGGTGTTCTGTAGGTAGCGTAGCATCAGGAGAAAGCAGCTTCGCGATCGCTGGACGAGGTGGCTTACCTCCAACTCCTGCCGAAACAACTAGAAGCGAGTCCATCTTGGCAGATTTGGGCATTGCAGAAAAGTCAAAAGTTAGAAGTCAAAAGTCAAAAGCAATTTCGACTCCCGCAGAAATTTCCAATAAAGTTAATCCTACCCCACTTGTGGAAGCTACAGGGTGGGTGGTAGGTTCTAATGGTGAGGTCATACTGACTGCTTCTGTTATTACCGATACGCTTAATATTCCTTGGTTTAGACCGAATAGCTGTAATGGAACGCAAATTTTACAATAGTTTTGCATCCCTCCTCATACAAATAACGGGAGGGATTGGTTGTATAAGCATTAGTTTTTGTTTACTGACTCCTAGTATTAATGCTAGCCCCGATCCGGCGGTCGCTGCACGGACAAACTTACAAGCACAACTCCCAATCGCTCAAACTCCCCGTCTCCCTGCACCGCCACCGCGTCCCCAAGATGTAATTCCGCGCTCCGAACCCGCGCCTCCAGAACTCCCGACACCCGCTCCCTTACCACCACCAGAAGATTTATTACAGCCACCTGATGCACCTCCCACACCCGCACCTATACCGGGAAAAATTCCAGAAAAACTAACAGTTAAAAGGTTTGAGGTGACTGGCAGTACGGTATTTAGCCCCCAAGATTTCGAGAAAGTTTTAGCTCCCTTCACAAATCGATCGCTGTCTTTTGCCGAACTGTTTCAAGCCCGTACTGCTGTTACGCAACTATATATAGATAAAGGATATATTACCTCTGGGGCTTTAATTCCACCCCAAGCTATCCAAGACGGCGTAGTGAAAATTCAAGTCGTCGAAGGGGGATTAGAAGCAGTTAACATACAGGGAACGCGGCGATTAAGACCTAGTTACATTCGCGATCGCATTCCGCAAGCCACACCCCTGAACCAACAACGCCTGTTAGAGGCTTTGCAACTACTGCAACTCAATCCCTTAATTCAAAACCTTTCAGCCGAACTTTCAGCAGGGACTCGTGCAGGTACGAGCGTGCTAGATGTCACTGTGAAAGAAGCAGATACTTTTGATACGCAAATTGTATTGGATAACGGGCGATCGCCTAGTGTTGGTAGCTTCCGGCGACGGGTGCAATTGAATCAAGCTAATTTACTTGGATTTGGCGATGGGTTGAGTTTTGCATATAGCAATACCGACGGTAGCAATAGTGTAGATAGCAGTTATACAATCCCCGTAAATGCTAAAAACGGCACGGTTAGCTTGAATGTTGGATTCGCCGACAGCAACGTGATCGAACCTCCATTCGACGACCTCGAAATCGATGGAAATTCTCGTTATTTTGAATTAAGCTACCGTCAACCTTTATTACAATCTCCTAATCGTGAATTTGCCCTCGGTTTAACAGCAGCGCGGCGTGAAAGTGAAATATCTTCCGATGTTTTAGAAGAGTTTGACTATCCTTCCTCTTTACTCTCACCAGGCGCAGATGAGGATGGAGATACTCGCATCTCAGCCGTTCAATTCTTTCAGGAATGGACGCAACGCAACACGCGAGAAGTGATTGCAGCGCGATCGCAATTTAATTTAGGTGTGGGAGCATTTGACGCTACGATTAACAGCGATGCTCCAGACAGCCGCTTCTTCTCCTGGCAAGGACAAGCGCAATGGGTACGGTTGCTGGCTCCCGATACTTTATTCCTACTCCGTACAAATATCCAAATTGCTGACGATCCGCTCGTACCTTTAGAACAATTTGGCGTAGGTGGACTCGAAAGCGTCAGAGGCTACCGTCAAGATGCACTGCTATCAGATGGTGGTTTATTTGCTTCGGCAGAACTGCGCATTCCAGTTTATCGCGTTCCCGAACGGCAATTGACACTACAAGTCACGCCCTTCGTCGATTTTGGAACGATTTGGAACGAAGCTGGGCGATCGGTGGATGATTTGACTCCGCCTGAAGACGAAGATACCTTAGTATCGGTAGGCTTGGGATTGCGCTTTCAACTAGCAGACACCGTAACTGCTCGTCTAGATTGGGGTATTCCCTTAGTCGATATTGAAGACCGCGATCGCACCTGGCAAGAAAACGGCGTATATTTTTCGGTCAATTACAGTTTGTTTTAAGGCAAGAGGCAAGAGGTAAGAGGTGAGAGGTAATAACAATGTCAATCTCAAAAACTTACCTCGCAGTATTGTTAATTTTCCTCCCTGGAACGGCGATCGCAGCTCCATCCGCTCCAGAGATCGCTGTGCAACCAACACAGAGCAGCGGTGATGATGCACAATTATTGCAACAAGGCAGAGAACTCTATACAGCCGGACAATTTGCCCAAGCAGTAAAAATCTGGCAACAAGCAGCGCAAAACTATAGAGCCAAAGGAGATAAGCTCAATCTCGCGATCGCCTCCAGCAATTTATCTTTAGCCTATCAGCAACTCGGACAGTGGCAGCAGGCAGAACAGGCGATCGCTGTTAGTTTCGATCTATTGGGATACCTTGCAAATGAGACAAGGAGACAAGGGGGACAAGGAAGAAATTCTAGCTACCAGCCACTAGCCACTAGCCACTCCCGACTCCCGAGTCCCGAGTCCCGCGTTCTTCTAGTTCTCGCTCAAACCTTAAATACTCAAGCCAGCTTGCAATTGGGATTGGGACAAGCAGACACAGCTTTCAGTACGTGGCAACAAGCTGCTACGGTGTACGAACAAGCAGGCGATCGCCCTGGAGTCATCCGTAGTTTACTGAATCAGAGTCAAGCGCTGCAAGCCTTGGGACTGTATCGTCGGGCTTTAGAAACATTAACCTCTGCCGATCGCAGCCTCAGTGCTATTCCAGATTCTTCGCTGAAAGCTGCCGGACTTCGCCAAATGGGGAACCTACTGCGATCGATAGGCGATTTGCCGCAGTCCCAACAAGTATTGCAACGGAGTTTAGTCTTAGCACAAAAACTCAACTCACAGTCAGATATTGCGGCTAGTTTATTTAGCCTCGGCAATACAGCGCGATCGCAAAGAGACAATCCAACTGCCTTAGCCTACTATCAACAGGCTGCTACTACTGCGATCGCGCCGATCGCAAAACTGCAAGCTCGACTTAACCAATTCAGCTTATTAGTAGACACGCAAGATTCTACTGCCCAATCGCTCATTCCCGAAATTCAATCTCTGCTTGCTACCATCCCCCCCAGTAGTAAAACAGTCTATGCCCAAATTGATTTTGCTCAAAGTTTGATGAGACTAGGGGAAGGAAGACAAGGGGGACAAGGAAGACAAGGG
>NZ_PYCI01000118.1:0-21949 GCF_003015105.1 Chroococcidiopsis sp. CCALA 051
CTGCCCCCTTGCTCTCTAGTCTTGGACAGCGTTGCTCTAAACAAGTTTGTAGCATTTTGGGGTCAAAGAGAATGGGCAAAAAGTGAATGCTTTTCACTTCTCGAAAGTAGAACAGGATCGGCACTTGATGCCAAAAAATTTCCCAATGTTGCCATTCTTGATAGGGAAAGTGCCGGATGATGGTTTCTCCTCTGTAGATATCTAAGGCAGTATCAGTGAATTGTAGCCGTAGGGTTGTAGCTTGAAACATCAGAAACAAACCAAATAAGGCAATTATGCCACCTACCCAGGCTGAAACGAGTATTAGAGGAATTGCCCCTAAGACTATGAATAAAGGCAGCTTGTAGCTGGGAGCAAGCTGAACGGTTGATGTTACAGATGGGGAAGTCGTCACTGTTTTTGTCCTGCCTGAACAATAGACTCTAACACTCTTATTTTAAGGTTCAGTGGAGTGGCGAGTGAGGAGAGGAGCAGAAGGGGACAGGGGAGACATGGGGGATAAAGAAGAAATATATCAATTACCCATTACCAATTACCACTCTCTACTGATAACTGACAACAGATAACTGTCTAAAGTGTCGAGCGCCCCAAGCCTTGAAACATGACCCAAGATAAGAAAAAGTTCATGATGAAGATTGATAGTAGCGCCGTGACTACAGCAGCTGTGGTTGATTGTCCGACTCCCTTGGCTCCCCCTGTGGTTGTCAAACCCCAACTGCATCCAATAATTGCGATCGTTGCTCCGAAAACAGCACCTTTGATTAAAGCACTAGTAACATCCCAGACATCTAAGAAATTGCGGGCTGAATCAATAAATACGCTCTGAGATAGGCGATACAAGTTGGTTGCTATCACCAAGCCGCCAATCATACCTGTAATTGCAGATAATAGGGTCAAAATTGGCAGCATGACGCAGCAGGCTAACACGCGCGGAATGACAAGATAATCAATTGGATCGGTTTTGAGCATATAAAGAGCGTCAATCTGCTCTGTGACGCGCATCGTGCCAATTTCCGCCGCAAATGCAGAACCAACTCGCCCCGCGAGAACTACAGCTGTCAATACAGGTGCGAGTTCCCGAGTTAAGGCAAGAGCTAAGACCCCGCCAACTGTTGTTCCTGCTCCAAATCGAATAAATTCCCGTGCTACTTGAATCGTAAAAACTGCGCCGACAAAAACTGCTGTGATGAGGGCGATTAGCAATGAGTCCGGTCCCACTGCTGCCATCTGTTCTACAGTATTTCGGCGATGAATCCTACCTTGGAGCAAGTGAATTAGGACTTGCCCACCTAGTAAAATTGCTGCCAGCAATCGCTGACTCCATACTCCCAGGAAAGAACTTGGTCTGACTTCGCTCAATTTTCCTCTGCTCGATAAACTCTGTGTCCAGAATAACTAAGTTCAGAATCACTAGGTGCAAAATAACTTAAGTTAGGATCGCTAGCTTTCACTCTAGCAATAGATAGATTTTTGCCTTATTGTGTCGTTCGATCGCGCCGTCTTGTCAAGGTTCGCTTCGTCAATGTTTACCAATTGTTAAGTGAATCTGAGAAATTTGCCGATTAACTCAAGTTGGAAGCCGTTGTTAGGGGTGGATGCTGCGATCGCCTACTATGTCTTACTTAGCTAGCAATAAAAATACGTTACAGTCTCGCCACGCTCCGCCAGAAAAATTTAATCTAATTCCCCGATCGTTAATATCGCTTTGAAGTTGTAGACAAAACTTTTAACGATCGCTTAAGATTTTTGAAATTTGCGGCAACGGTAGGCGATCGCTCTTATTGTAGAAAGTGGCACTCGTATCGGATTTTCATTGTCAACCGATTGACCAGAGTACGCTTCATGAGCATTCTGCCTAATTTTCTCCGTTCTCTATTACTGACAATTATTCTGAGCTTTGTCGTCCCCACATTTCTAATTGGTGGGGGTTTAGCAAGCGTGTCTCTGCTGAAGTACGTTCCTGGCTTGCAAGGAATCGGTCAGGCAATTGCTTCTGCTATGCAACAGTTCTTAGCTACGTTTGGCAGTGGTAGTGCTTGGCGAGGGCTGTGTATCATCGGTATGACTTGTAGTTTAGTCGGAGCGCTGTTCGATACATATGCATTCTACCGCTATCAAAATCTGCGGGGCGACTGATAACTGATAATTGATAACTGATTAAAATAGCAAACCCGCCTCGGTTAATTGATTTTGGAGGCGGGTTATTCAGAGAGTTTGGATTTAGTTAAAAGCAGCAAAAACTAGATGAACTCAAATAGGGTGGACAAATTCGCAATTTACCTGACAATCAAACTTGGCTTGTATTTGTCGTCGCTCAATCGGGATTCTTCAGTAAACCGGACACCTCCTTTTATTTGCGAGAAAGTAGAAATATTTAGGCAAGAACGTTTCTTTCACTCAACGTTTCTTCTACTACAAGTGAGGTATTGTCAAGTTCAGGTACTTTGCGATAGGACTAGAGCGGGAGGCACAGGCTCTAATCTCTAGAGTTTTTTCTCTTAAGAATCTCCTTTTGTGCCTTCATTTAAAGTAGCATGGCTTTCTTCGGGCAGAGCTTGCTAATTTATTAAAGTTTATGAGGTTTCATCGGTTGTAATAATTGCTAAAAACTGTTTACAAACAAGTTATCGATCGCCAATCGCCGTTTCTGGTCCAACCATAGAAATATAGGGTTCGAGTAAATAACGGCAAGCTGCTTGTTGTGTTGCTTCAGCGCTCACTTGGGCAATTTCTTGTTGAAAGGAGCGATCGAATTCAATTCCCAACCCTAAAATTTCATACCAACCATATACTTGAGCAATTTGTCCGTTCGTTTGTTTGCCAAGGGCATATTGACCGAGAAGCTTATTTTTGGCTGTTTGTAAGTCTTCCGTACTGAGTTGTGCTTGACATAGTAACTCTACTTCCGTTTGTAGCCGATCGCGGGCGATCGCGGTATTTTCTGGTGCAGTTCCGATGTAGGCGACAAACGTAGCGGGTGACATGCGCGTGGGGTAAAATGCCGAAACTTCGTAAGCTAAGCCCAACTTTTCGCGCAGTTCGACAAACAAGCGGCTAGATAACCCGTTACCTAAATGGGTTGACAGCAGTTTTAAAGCTGGATAGTCTGATTGATGGACGGAAGGAGCTAAGTAGCCCAGCATGATAATTGATTGCTGGGTCGGCTGAGCAATCTTGAGCTGCTGAGGTGCGGGAGTCAGGCTGGGTAACTGCAATGGTGGTATGGGCGATCGCGGCGCTTCCCAGTCGCCAAAAACTTTTTCGATTTGGGCGATCGCGGTATCGGCTGTAATTCGACCTGCTAAGCTAATGACAACATTATCGGGACGAAAATAAGTCTGGTGATATTGTTGTAAGTCAGTTCGCTCGATTTTAGCTACCGTTTCTTCCCATCCCAAACCAGAAGAAGCATAGGGATGATTTTGGTAAATTGCTTGTCGGAGTTGGTCAAAAGCAATTGTAAATGGCTGTTCTTGTTGGGAACGAATGTGTTGGATTGTCAGCCGTCGTTCGAGTTCCACTTCAGCAGCAGGAAATGAGGGCGATCGCAACAGTTCCCCTGCTAATGTTAAGATTTCGGGAAAATCTGCCGAAACAGTTTTCATGCTCAACAGAAAGTAGTCTGAGGCTGCATCCACGCTCAAGCTTGCGCCAACGGACTCTACCCGTTCGGCAATTTCCATCGAGGATAGTTCTGTGGTTCCCTTTGTCATCACCGCAGATAGCAAATGCGCTAACCCAGCTTGCTGTTGTGGTTCCCAGCAACTCCCTGCTTTGAGAAAAATACGGGTAGCAACAATGTCTGCGGCTGGGTTTTCGATCGCCAGCACAACCATGCCATTAGGTAAAACTGTGCGATGGATCTGTTGAGTTGGTAAAGAGGTTGTCACGGGAAATCAGTTATCAGTTATCAGTTATCAGTAGAAACGTTACATGTAACGTCTGTGTAGGGAATTGGTAGTTGGTAGTTGGTAGTTGGTAATGGGTAATGGGTAATTGGTGAAAGGCGCTCTTGCGCTCTTGCGAGAGGCAGTTTTTCCCAAGCGCGACCTTGCGCAATCTTGCGCTCCGCGACTCTCTCTTCTCCCCCCTGCACACCTGCACACAAAGCTCCCCTGCTTCCTTGTCCCTACTCCCTAGACTAACAAGGTTTGACGACTGTTACCGCGTAGGAATAGGGAGAAAGGTATTGTTGAGCAATTTGTTGGAGTTCGACGGAATCGAAGGATTTGATTTGCTGGGGATAAGTTGTGGCTAACTCTGGTTCACCTAGAGTTTGATAGTAACCATACAACCCTGCCAGTTGTTCTGGTGTTTCGGTGGAAAAAGCATAGTCGTTACACAGAACTCGCTGAGCGCGCGCGAGTTCTTCCGGGGCGATCGCCGCTGTCTGTAACTGTTCTAAATGGGCGCAAATTAATTCTTCTACTCTTTCTAAATGTTGCGGTTCTAACCAAACACTAATGGTAAATAAACTAGCATCTTGCAGTAGGGAAAACTGGCTGCTGATTGCTTGGACTAATTGTTTATCTTCCCTGAGAGTGCGGATTAAGCGGGAAGAACGTCCCGCGCCCAATATAACTGAAATCAGATCTAAACCATAAGCACTGCGCCATTGGTCGATACCTGGTGCGATCCAAGCCATGAGTAGCCGTGCTTGTTCCAGTCTTGGTAAATACAATTCCTGGCGGCGAATTCCGGCTAGCAGCGGTTTTTTGACTACCTCTACAGGTGGTAATTCTATCCGTGGTAAAAATCGGTCGAAACTGCGGTTGACGATTTCAATCGCTCGTTCTGTTTCGATTCCACCTGCGATCGCTACCGTCATATTTTCGGGTTGGTAATGAGCGCGATGAAAGCACCGCATTGCCTCTGGTGAGTGCTGCATTAACTCCAATTCCGTACCCAGAACCGATCGCCCGTAGGGATGCTGTTGGTAGATACTTTCACTCAGAGTTTGAAATCCAATCCAGTCTGGATCGTCGTAACAAGCATGAATTTCTTCTAAGACAACTTCCCGTTCTCGATCGAATTCGTCCTCGGGAATAGCAGCATTTAACAACAATTCTGCCAAGTACGGCAGCGTATCTTCCCAGTAAGGAGCGGCAGTTGTTAAATAAAAGTGAGCGTAGTCGTGGCTAGTAGCAGCATTTGTCATTCCACCTCTGTTTTCCACGACGCGATCGAACACTCCTGGCGGGATCGTCTCCGTCCCTTTAAATATCATGTGTTCCAGAAAGTGAGCCATCCCGTACCATGCTTCCGGCTCTGCGATCGCACCTGCCCGCAACCAAACATCTGTGACTACCACTGTAGTTGCAGGAAGGTATTGATGTATGAGAGTTAAACCAGAATCTAATTGAAGAATAGTCGGCGAGTGACTCGGTGCTATCAATAGAGGCGACAAACGCTTAAGCCCAAATTAAGACTACATTAAGTTTATTTATATTACTGTTAGCACAAATAATGAATTGCATAAATTGATACAAAAATTTATTGAGAATAGGTAATTGGTGAGTGGCTAGTGGAACCAGTGGCTGGACTCTTTTCTAGTCACCAGTCACCAGTCACTAGTCACTGATAACTGACCAAAATCAAAAACTCCTTCAGCCATTAGCCAAAGGAGTTCATGCTTGTAAGTCCACCGCAACGCCGTCTTACCTCAGTTTTGACCTGGAAAATCCAGGTGGGAATCGATTAGCTGAACTTAAAGTTTCCGAGTACTTGCTCGGTCTACTGCCGTTAGCAATTTTGACTCCCTTAAATGTTTAAGCATAGATCAAAAACATTATTGGCAGTCACCAACGCCGCAGTTGAACTCCAACCATTATAACTTGTTAGGGAGAATCGACAAGGAAAGTCAAAAGTCAAAAGCTAAAAGTCAAAATATACTGCACGAGTACCTCCCCCTTGTCTGGCTTGTCTGGCTTGTCTGCCTTGTCCTTCTATAGTCGCTCATGCGTACCAAATTGATTCAATCTGTTGGGCGATCGCCTCTGCTGCGTGACGGTTGCGATCGTCTAATAATACGGTGACGTGTCCTAGCTTGCGTCCTGGGCGAGATGCAGTTTTGCCGTACCAGCGAAGGTATGCTTGAGGAATTTGGGCGATTTGTTGGCGTTGGGCGAGATAGTCGCGTCCAGAGGAAGTTTCATAGCCTAATAAATTTACCATCAACGCCCCAGCACTACGGAGGGTAGGATTTCCCAATGGTAAGCCGCAGATAGCGCGAAGATGTTGTTCAAATTGCGAGACTTCACAAGCATCTAGGGTAAAATGCCCAGAATTATGCGTGCGGGGAGCAATTTCATTGACCAATACCTTACCTTCTGAGGTGAGGAATAATTCGATCCCAAATATACCAACAGCTTGTAGACTTTCTAAAAACGTGCGGGCGATCGCTTCGATGTCTTGAACTAATTCTGCACTAAGATCCGCAGGGGCAAATACCCGCCGACAAACTTGCTCTTGTTGCTGCGTCTCGACAATGGGATAAATTGCTATCTCGCCTGTAATGGAACGAGCGGCGATAACTGCCAATTCGCGATCGAAAGGGATAAATTCTTCTAATAGATACTGAGACTGTTTCTCTGGATGTCGAGATGCAGATAGTTTTTCTTGTAAAGTCTCCGCATCCTTAATAATAAAAGTTCCTTGTCCGTCATATCCGTGACGACGAGCTTTGAGTACGACAGGAAACTTTTGTAGGGGAGCATAGCTATGCTCCCCTACATTTGATTCTTCTAAAGCGATAAACTTGGGGACAGGTAAACCAATTTGCTGTAAATAGCAGCGTTGCTCGTATTTATCGAGAATGTGAGCTAAGACATTTAGCCCAGGACGAAAGCAGGCTCCTTGCTCGACTAAAGTTGATAAAGCGGTTATGTTGACGAATTCATTTTCAAAAGTCACGATCTCGCAATCTTCAGCTAGGACTTTTGTTGCTTCGGCATCGTCGATCGCGGCGATAATTGTTTCTGTGGCGATCGCTACTGCTGGATCGCTCTTATTTGGTGTTTGTACTACCAGTTCGATCCCTAACTTCTTGGCTCCATCAGCCATCATCCAGGCTAACTGTCCGCCACCAATAACACCGACACGCTTCATTGACACCCCAAAGATTCGCGAGTTGCAATACCTGTTTTTGAGTTAATTCCACTTGCTCGTTGGCACAATTCTTTCACCTGCGCCCCGTCTAAAATCGCGTCGCTAAAATCTGCACCTGTAATATCAACACCAGTAAAGATAGTACGGAGTAAAAGGGCTTCTTGCAATACAGCATCGCTCAGATCGGCTCCAGTCATTTTTACCTGGTCGACCATAGCAATACTCAAATCTGCACCGTGCAAGTTTGCCTGTGTCATCACTGAAGCACTCATAATTGCCCCGCGCAAGTCAGCATCAGTAAAATTAACCTGCTCCATATTGGCATTAGAAAACTCTGCGGCTCTTAAAATTTGTCTCGAAAAGTCTTTACCTGTCAGCTCTGCATTGCTGTAGGAGAGCGGCGGCGGATAATCTAAAGCTTGGGCAGGTAAAGCCCAAATCACGAATAGAGCGATCGCGATACATAATCCTGCCAGTTGCCGCAAAAATACCATGTGAGATCTCAATGCTACTCTTTTCAGCTTATCGCATTCACTCTGAAAGACAGAGGGTAGAGAACAGAGGGCAGAAGCGTAACCCATACTCTCCAGCCAATTGCCTAAAATTAGCAGCTAGAGAGTGGCAGATTTATAACAGACAAACACCACTATGGTATGTATTAAATAAGGAAGAATATCATCTTGTCATTTCAGTAGAAACTACCATGATACATTTCCTGTTGACTTGGCTCGTGACCGCAGTTTCCTTACTAATTACGGCAAACATAGTTAATGGCTTTATAGTCACGAACTTTACCGCAGCTTTAATTGCAGCAGTTGTTATTGGTTTAGTTAATGCTATCATCAGACCGATTTTGATCGTGTTAACCCTACCACTCACAATCTTGACTTTAGGATTATTTCTATTCGTCGTCAATGGGATAAGCATTTGGATTGCCAGCGTTTTGTCACCTGGTTTTACTGTCGCGGGATTGTTACCAGGTTTGCTAGGCTCAATTGTATTGACGTTAGTGGCAGGCATTATTAATTTTGTAGTTGAGCGAGTTGTACAGAGCTAGATTGCAAAATTTTGAAGTAAAAAACCGAGAATCATCGCTCGAATAACTTCCTTCAAAATTGCTCTCAAATACAAGAAAAATCTCCGGCATTATACAGATATCTTCGCATTGAAGTTTGAAACTTTAGTTGCTCAATTTACCTGAAACCCTGAGAATTTTCCTACCTGCCTCACAAAATCCTTGTCCTTCACTTGCTTTTGTAATATAAGCAGGCTGGTAGCTTAAATGATTTGCATACTCAAGCGCATTTGCAACTCCGACAGAAAAGGGAAAATACTGAGGATTAAATAAACTCTCATCGTTAGGACTATCACCAACAGTTAACACCTGTTCTGGCAGACATTGAAAGTAATCTTGTAAAACCTGCATTAAGCCAGTTGCTTTATCTTGATTTAGCGGCTTAATATGACATTGAACGTTGCTGTAAGTAAAGCCCCAACCTAATTCCTGACAAAGACTACTGAGTCGCTCTAATTGTTCTGCACTTAATCCTCGTACATCAAAAGTCCAATCACTAATCCGAAAGCAATTGTCGCTGGACTCGCAAATTTGAGGAAAAGATTGTTGGAGTTTTTGAAAAACTGCTGCTAATTCTTGTCGATGTTCTAATCTATTAGAAATGGATGTAAGCGCGATTGCCTCTTCATTTTTTGCTGGATAAAACAAACCGCCATTTTCCGCGATCGCTCCAGCAATTGGTAAATAATTGACTAATCCACTCACCCATCCAGCCGAACGTCCAGTCACAATCAAAACTTGGAGATCCGATACAGCCAACTTTTCAAACATCAGCAATAAATCTGACGTAAACTTCCCTTTTTGCGTCAGAGTTCCATCCATATCAGTAGCAATTATTTTAATATTTCTGAGAAAATTGCTATCGATTTGTTCGAGCGGAGTAAATCTCATAATCAACCAATATTTTAAACATCTTAGTATTCTAAAAAATCGTCATTTAAAAACACATAAACCCTCTTCTTAGCTTCCTTGACTTAACTTTCTCCACAGAAAACACTTTGCGTCTTTGCGTCTTTGCGCGACATAAAAATCTTTTTCTTGACTCGTTTGCGAATTCTGCCAACAGAGGGAGGCAATAAAACACGAATAGCCAAGTTAATAGATACTAGTGATAGTTTACTTTCGGTATGGCTCCAACAGCACTGATTACAGGCGCGTCCCAAGGCATCGGTAAAGCAACTGCGTTACTTTTTGCTAGCAAAGGTTACGATCTCGTGCTTGCTGCGCGACACGGGGATTTTCTCGCAGTTGTAGCGCAAGACATCCAAAGATTAGATCGCCAAGCCTTGGTAGTTCCTACAGATGTTAGAGATCCAGACCAAGTAAAAAATCTGATCGACAAAGCACTAGAACATTATGGCGCGATTGATGTCCTGATCAACAATGCCGGAATATACGTCTCAGGTCCGGTAGAAAGCTTTTCCCTAGAAGAGTGGCATCATACGATCGATACTAACCTCTGCGGATACATCCATACAATCCACAGCGTTTTACCGCACATGCTGGCACGCAGACAAGGCGCGATCGTCAATATCAGTTCAATAGGGGGTAAAGTGCCAATTCCTTACCTAGCTCCCTATACTGCCACTAAATTTGGCGTTGCTGGCATGACAGCAGCCATGCATTCAGAACTAAAGCCAAAAGGAATTCACGTCTGCGGCATTTATCCCAACATTATTAAAACCAGTTTTACAGAACGGGCGATTTTTACCGGTCATGATGAAGCAGATGCCCAATCGCGCCGACAACAGTTAGAAGAAATACTACATACCCCTTTTGTGGAAAAGCCGGAAGATGTAGCGAAAGCAATTTGGGATGGAGTTAAACACCAAAGGGCTGAAGTCGTGGTTGGTTCTGCAAATTTCGCTCAAGCTGCATATAATGTGTTCCCTGGGTTCGTGCAATGGTTGTCTCGGCAAACATTTAAAAGGTAAGTCGTAAGTTATTTTTCTTTCATTTTCTGCTTGAAAAATTCGTACATCTCTGGCAATCGCTTGTAAATAGCCGAGTTTTTGAGATAAATTTTGTGGGGAACAGCAGGATAACCAGAAACAATATCTTTCGGTTTAACGTTGTGATAAATTCCGGTTTTAGCCGAAGCGATCGCCCCATTTCCCATTTTGACTTCATTGGCAATTCCCACTTGTCCGCCGAGAATCACGCCATTTCCAAGTTCTACTCCTCCCGCCAAGCCAACTTGCGCCGCCATCGCACAGTTAGCACCAATTTTACAACCGTGACCGATATGTACCAAATTATCGAGTTTGGTATTGCGACCGATGCGGGTTTCTCCTACAGCAGGACGATCGATCGTGCTATTACATCCTACTTCTACGCCCTCTTCTAGCACCACAAAGCCAGACTGTTCCATTTTGAACCAACCAGTTGCCGTAGGCACGAAGCCAAACCCTTCTGCACCAATGACAACGCCGCTATGGATCGTGCAATCAGCACCAATCCGACTGCGTTCTTGGATCGTACAGTTAGCGTGTAACACCGTGCGATCGCCAATTTCTACATCTGGATAAATCACGACATTAGGATGAATACAAACGCGATCGCCAATTTTTCCACCAGCTTCGATCGCAACATGCGCCCCAATTGCTACATCCGCACCTAACTGTACCGAAGGATGAATCACAGCCGTAGGATGAATCGCTGGTTTGGGACGATAGGGTTGATAGAACAATGCCAGCGTCTGAGCAAACATCAATCTGGGTTGAGACGTAGAGATCCACGCAATTCCCCGTTGTTGCGCTTGTTCCTTTAAAGTTTCATCTTGAGGCAAAATCAAGGCGCTAGCGCCAGTTTCATGAATGTAAGCAGCAAATTTGTCTCCGTCAATGTAGCTGATATTTTCAGCCGTAGCTCGATCGACTGCGGCTACACCCGTAATTTCTGGATCGCAGTCTGGGTTAGCAGCAAGGCTGTTATTGCTAGCCGCCTCACCCAATTTGCTGACAATTTCGCTAAATTTCATTTTTATTTTGGTAATGGGTAATGGGTAATGGGTAGTTAGTAGTTGGGAGCTGATAACTGATAACAGTTAACTGTTAACTGTTAACTGTTAACTGTTTCCCATCGCTTGTCCCGCCAACCACGCAGTTGTCCAGGCACTTTGAAAGTTGAAGCCTCCAGTTACGCCATCAATATCGAGGATTTCGCCAGCAAAGTAAAGCCCTGGAACGAGTTTACTTTGCATGGTTTTAAAGTCAACTTCTTTCAAATTGACTCCACCACAGGTGACAAATTCTTCTTTAAAGGCTCCTTTGCCTTGGATGAGGTATTCAGCTTGAGCAATTTCTTGGATCAGGCGATCGATCTCCTTATTAGAGATTCCCGCCCAGCGGTCTTCTGGCGCAATTCCCGCCCGTACAATTATGTATTGCCACAGACGGTGCGGCAACACATTCACGCCACGATAAGAAGCGATCGCCTTTTTTGGTTGTGCTGTTTTGACGGAGAGAATTTGCGATCGCAGCGTTTCCCGATCCAATTCTGGCAGCCAGTTAACCAATAATTTCGCTTGATAATGACAGTCATGCAATGCCCTTGCCCCCCACGCAGAAAGTTTGAGGACGGCGGGACCGCTTAAACCCCAATGGGTAATTAGCAACGCCCCCGTTTGTTCTAATTTTGTCTTGCTATCCGTCAGCAATCGTAGATGCACGGGGTTCATGCTTACCCCTGCCAACTCTCGCAAACTCTTATCCAAAACATTAAAAGTAAACAAAGACGGGACTGGCGGCTCAATTTGATGTCCCAGCGATCGCGCTATGCGATAACCCGCCACATTACTACCCGTCGCTAATAGCAGGCGATCGCATTCTAGGACTTCACCTGATTTGAGTTCGACTTCAAATTTGGGGTAATGGGTAATGGGTAATGGGGAATTGGTAATGGGTAGTTGGTAGTTGTCCCCCTTGTCTCCCTTGTCTCCCTTGTCCCCTTGTCCCCTTGTCCCCTTGTCCCCTTGTCCTTCTTCCCGACTCTCGACATACGACACAGCAGCCACTGGCGCGTTATTCCTTATCTTCACGCCAGCTTTTGCAGCTGCATGGATCAGACATTCGATGATGGTTTCGGAATTATCGGTGATGGGAAACATCCGCCCGTCTGCTTCAGTTTTTAACTGTACGCCGCGACGAGTAAACCAATCGACAGTATCTTGACTTTGAAACCGAGTGAATGCACCCCGCAAGGCTTTCCCACCTCTAGGGTAATTTTGGACTAGTGCAGCTGGGTCGAAACAAGCATGGGTAACATTACAGCGTCCCCCGCCAGAAATCAATACTTTTGTCAATGGTTGACGACCAGCTTCTAGTAAAGTAACTTGCGTGTGGGGATGGTTTTCAGCACAGGCGATCGCGCTAAAAAAACCCGCCGCCCCACCGCCGATAACTATGACTTTCAATTGCAAGGTAGTTGGTAATTGGTGAGTGGTAATTGGTAGTTGGCAAGAGGCAAGAGGTGACCGATCGCTGGTCACTGGTCACTGGTCACTGGTCACTGATTTAATGTCCCAGCAATTTATCCCGCAAATGCTTGATGCGATCGCGATATTTTGCTGCCTCTTCGAATTCTAGATTTTTTGCTGCTTCTTTCATCTGTGCTTCCAGTTGGGTAATTAATTCTGGAATCTGTTCTAAGGGTAAATCGCTGGCTTGTTCGTAAACAGTTTCTAATTCTTGGGCGTTTAAACGACGCGACACGGCTAAGAAGGATAAAATCGCGTTACTCGATTTTTTCACGATCTGCTGGGGCGTAATCCCGTGCTTTTCGTTATATTCGATTTGAATTGCCCGTCGTCGTTCTGTTTCCGAGATCGCCTTTGCCATGCTATCTGTGAGGTTATCGGCGTACAAAATCGCCTGTCCCCGCACGTTTCTGGCTGCCCTACCGATAGTTTGAATTAGCGATCGCTCTGCCCGCAAGAATCCTTCTTTATCTGCGTCTAAAATTGCCACTAGCGAGACTTCGGGTAAGTCCAATCCTTCCCGCAACAGGTTCACTCCTACCAAGACATCAAAACTACCTTCGCGCAAATCTTGCAAAATCTCGATCCGTTCGATCGAATTAATCTCGGAGTGGAGGTATCGGACGCGAATCCCGTGGTCTTGAAGATATTCTGTCAGGTCTTCTGCCATTCGCTTTGTCAGGGTTGTTACCAGCGTCCGTTCGCGCCGATCCACCCGCTGTTTAATTTCACCTAAAAGATCGTCAATTTGCCCCTCGGTAGGACGGACGAAAATTTCTGGATCGACTACACCTGTAGGACGAATCACTTGTTCTACTACTCGTCCCTCTGAAACCTCTAATTCCCAATTCCCAGGAGTTGCGGAGACAAAGACGCACTGGTTCACCTTTGCCCAAAATTCTTCTGATTTTAACGGGCGGTTGTCAGCGGCGCTGGGTAGGCGGAAACCGTGATCGATCAAGACTAACTTACGGGCGCGATCGCCGTTGTACATCCCCCGAATTTGGGGTACGGTAACGTGAGACTCATCTACAACCAACAGCCAATCGTTCGGGAAATAATCGATCAAACACTCTGGCGGTTCCCCTGCTTGTCTTCCCGCTAGGTGACGGGAATAATTTTCTACGCCATTGCAGTAGCCGACTTCACGCAACATCTCTAAGTCATAGCGCGTCCGCTGGTCGATGCGTTGTGCTTCTAGTAACTTATTCTCTGCTTCTAATTCGGCTTTACGCTGTTTTAGTTCTGCCGCGATCGCTTCCAGTGCAAATTCTAACTGGTCTTCTGGAGTGACAAAGTGTCGCGCTGGGTAAATATTCAACGCTTCCAAACTCTGAAGGATTTCCCCCGTCACCGGATCGACATAACGAATTGCATCGATCTCGTCCCCAAAGAATTCTACTCTCACGATCCGGTCTTCGTAAGCGGGTCCAATTTCTAATACATCACCCCGTACGCGAAATTTTCCCCGTCCCATTTCTACATCGTTGCGGTTGTACTGTACGGATGCTAAGCTGCGTAAAATTTCCCGCTGATTCACTTCCATTCCTACTTGTAAGGGAATCGAGGCGCGGAGGTATTCGGCTGGCATTCCCAAGCCGTAAATACAACTGATGGAAGCAACGACGATCGCGTCTCGCCGTTCAAAGAGCGATCGCGTGGCGGAGTGGCGTAGCATATCGATCTCGTCGTTGATCGAAGCGCTTTTTTCAATAAATGTATCGGTGACGGGGATGTAGGCTTCTGGTTGGTAGTAATCGTAGTAACTGACAAAGTACTCCACCGCATTGTTTGGGAAAAACTCTCTCAACTCGTTACAAAGTTGGGCAGCAAGGGTTTTATTATGAGCGAGTACCAGTGTTGGCTTGCCAATCTTTTCAATAACCGCAGCCATTGTAAACGTCTTACCCGTTCCCGTAGCTCCAAGTAAAGTTTGGTAACGATGTCCGGCTTGAATGGACTTTACAAGTTGAGCGATCGCCGACGGTTGATCGCCTGTAGGTGCAAACGGCGCTTGAAGGCTAAATTGCATCATGAAGAAGGGAGTAGTTATCAGTGACCAGTGACCGGTGACCAGTTATTAGTGATATCTTGCCAACAACTAACAACTAACAACGCTCAACTAACAACTAATGACCAATGACCTTCATTTATCTTAACATATTTAAGTTTTTCTATGTTTATTCCGTTAAGATACCTATAACTATATAATCTTTTTTAACGTTAAACTCAGATAGCAGTAATTAACCGATAAAAACCACTCGGAATTTTCTCTGGCTATTTGCTATTGCTCGATAGAAACTTAGAGGTTTGCGATTATGACTAATGCCAGTAATGCGAGAAAAAATGGTAACGGTTCCACCAGCCGCAGACCGCGTGCCAAGAGTACCGAGTCTAAGGCTGAGAATCAAGTGGTGACTGGCGAGATCGAAAGTTCGGCTTTGAGTGTATCCGCCGATGGTAAGCCACTGGCTGGTAGTGTTGTCAACGTGGCAGGACTGCGCCCGATCGCCGCAAGCAGTTTAGTGGTGCGAGAAGAAGTGAACATGCATGGGATTCGCCCCATCATGGCTACCGATTTTGATACATTCGACACTGTTAACATCTCTGGTATTCGCCCGATTGAGGCAAATCATTTAGAGATTGTGGATACAATCAACTCAGCTGGATTGCGTCCGATTATGGCAGACCAGTTCAAATACTCCAACATTATTCCCTTAATGGGCGATCGCCCCATTGCCGAAGATGCCTTTGATTTCTCCACCACTTATGTATCTTCTGGAATGCGTCCAATTGCTTCTAATGAAATCGACAACTATCCATATTTAATGGGTTATATCGATTAAGAAATCAAAATCTAATCGTGCCTTTATAAACCTAGTTGTTTAATACAGCTAGGTTTTTTTATCGGTCATTCGTCATTTGTCATTTGCGATAGTAATTCTTAACTTTTAACTTTTGACTTTTGACTTACTAAGCTTTATCTCTTTCTTTTTATAGAGAACTCGAATCAGTCTTGTGGCAGAAGGCTAAAACTATTATTTTCAGATAAATTGTTCAGTGTAGAGACAAAAGCTCTCTCAAGTTGGCACTCAACTTAGAAGCTAATTTGAATTCACAAGGAGAAATAGCATGAGCGCAGAAGATAGAGCAAAAGCTACTGCTAAAAATATTGAAGGAAAAGCCCAAGAAGCTTTAGGAAATATTACAGGCGATCCTGAAGATAAAGCAGAAGGCAAAGCCAAGCAAGCAGAAGGACAAACACGTCATGCTGCTGAAGACGTAAAAGATGAAGTGAAGAAGAACCTCTAATCAAACTTTAGAAAATCGGAAGGTAAAATAAGTGAGAGTGTGAAATTTTACCTTCCTCAATTTTTTCAAAAACGGAATTGACATCAATAATTTTAGGGAGGAAACGGAAGTGAATTTCATGCAGCACTTTCGTAGAATTGCGATCGTTCTTTCAGCCATTTTCTTACTGACAACAACAGTTGCTTGTAGTAGCAGCGTACAAGCAAAGCAACCCAACGCTAACGTACCAACAGTAAGCCGCAGCGCCGATTACGGACAAATTGCTCGTGGGAATACACCAGTCGGGCAAGACTTTGGGACTTGGGTAACTCGCACAGGCAAAGGACTGGTTCAAGACGCATATGTAAGAGACAACAATAAGCTAGGCGTAGTTATTACCCCGGATGTTCGTCCGAATGAAGTGAAGCCATTAGCGAAATCTTTGGCACAAGGGTTTCATAAAAACTTCCCTAACCAGGACTTGACAGTCTTAATGTACGCTCCTGACAAAAAACTGATTTTGACAGCACAATACGATGTGCAAACAAATCAGATTCAGTACAAATAGGGTCATTTTTTTGTCATTAGTCATTGGTCATTTGTCATTAGTTAAATGAACGATAACTGTAGGGGCGGGTTCACCCGAACTTCTTACTTATAAAAGTAGATATTAATAAACCCGCTCTCTTGATAAAACAGTTATTCAAACTAGCTGATGACAGGTGAACGGTTTAAAAAAAGGAGATTGGAATTATGACTAGCAGCGACAAATACAGAAGGGAAATCATGAACGATCTAGCGCAAGGTAACACGGAAAACCTTGACGCATATCCCTCAAATAATCCAGAACAAGAGTACGAGAACTTTGACGATTTCGCTCAAAGATCGTCATACGATCAGCGCCGCCAAATGTTCGGTAACTCTTTACAGCACGAGCGCATTCCTCCAGCGCAAATGGAGCCAGAATTGCAAAAAGCGATCGCCCAAATTAAACCCAACGAACGGGATGATGTGGCGCGGGCTTTCTTCAAGCATTTAAGTAAGAAAGGACTACACGATCGCGATTTAGAAAGACAACTGGGACTCTCTACCCACAATCCCAACCGTATGAGTGCTGATGATGTAAGCAAATTGGCTGCTTATGCATATTACAACCATCCAGACATCTTCCAAGAAGTCATGGCGGAACAACCAGCTATTATCAAGTTCCTTAGCAACCCCCTAGTAGCAGCAGTATTGGGTATCGCTGCGGCTAAGTGGCTAGGTAGTCATCGGAAATAACATTTAGGCATAGAGATTGTATTGTGGTGCAATACATCATGTAGGGGCGCACGGCTGTGCGCCCCTACCACAACTTGTATCTCTACATAGGTGAAAGCGACATCTGAACTACTTGTTTTTCCCAGACTTTAATTGTCGATCGCAGAGGTTGAACTATGAATTGCATCACCCGGTCTACCGTAGAATGAAACATTCTTAATCTGTGTTTGTTACACTCATATCCTGCTCGTTCGCTGCGATCGCGAAAAATATAAATGTCTTTCCCATCAGAATATAGACATTCATATTCTGGGTTCTCATCAAAATTTGAATAATATTTTATACACGTACAAGCTTTATCAATTTTGCCTACAGATAGTCTAAATATTAGCCTTATTGTATTTTTGACATAAGCTATATAATGATTGAGAATGCGGTTGAGATTCTGTCGCTCTTGGGGGAAAGATTTCACCTTTTCGTGTAAAAGCAATAGATGTAAATTTGCTGCGAGTGTAAAAGCTCCCAATCCTAGTAACCCTAAACTTTGTGCTTGTTGAACTAAATCTTTAAGTGCCTCATTTAAATCGCTTTGTAGAGATATTTCACAGCAATTTGCTATAGATGAAAACGCTTGAATAAAATAGTTATCGAGTAGTTCTTTCAGCAGCTCGGTTTGGGCTTCAAGTGTTGCGATCGCCTCTAAATCTGCTGGCTGTCTGACAATCGTACTAATATCATTAATAGTATTGTTTGTGAGTTGTTGATAATCTAGTTCTTGAAAGATAAACTGAAGCTGCTTCAAATCCTTTTGTTGTGTTACCAAAGCATCTGTAGTTTTCTCTAGAACCGATTGCCATGTAATTGCGAAAACATCAGTGGAATGAGGCTCGGCAGAAATACGATCGCCAAAGTAAGTAAAGCGATCGCTTGGCGTAACGTTGGCAAAATCTGGCGGCGGCATTTTACTAACTTCTACTTCCAGAGGATCGCCAATAGACACGATCTTGACATCTTGCATGATGTCTCCAACCAACTGTCGCTGCTTAGGACTGAGTTTTTGCCAACTACTACCCCAAAGCTTAGCAACTTTCTGATTTTGGATGTCGCGCTCGTTTCCTGAGGTCATAAGAAAACTCATAAGTCAAAATGTATAGAAGCAGCTTAGTCAAGTTAAACGGCGTTGCGCTCGACTATTACAATTTTTGAGAGGTAAGTCAACTCGATCTGTCAGAATTCTTCCAATCGGAGCGTTTGTGTTGGTTAAACTTTGCTGTTAAGCTAGTTGACATTAGAAGGAATGCAACTAAGCAATAAAACAACTCTGAAAAATTCAAAGTTTACAGCTATGAGAATAGATATGCTTAAAGTAGTATATCTACTGAGGTAAAAAATGACTGTACGATAGCGAACCTAGATAGACTCGCACAATCTCAACAGTGAATGAAGCGGCGAATTGATTGGGATTGCGTGTTAAATATTGTGTGTTAAACGTATCAAGCGATCGAACTCATTTTTGACGACTTTGTAACACTCGCAGGCACTAGATTGCAGCAGTTGGCGATCGACTATAGCAATTTTGCCCCGAGAATATCGAATCATTCCCGCTTGTTGTAAAGCTGTAGCCGCTACAGTCACTCCAGAACGGCGGATACCTAACATTTGAGCGATAAATTCTTGAGTCAGTAACAATTGCTCGGACTCAATTCGATCTTCAATTGATAGCAACCACCGCGCCAAGCGCTGCTCTACAGTGTGGCGGCTGTTACAAGCAGCTGTTTGAGCTACTTGAGTAAACAAAGCTTGGGTATAGAGCAGTATGAGCCGATGTAGCACTCCGTGGCGATCGAATTCGGCTTTGAGGCGATCGGCTGTTATTCCGATCGCCTCACCAGGAATCTGCACAATCGCCTGAGTTGTGACGCTGCCACCTCCCCAGCAGACTGGTAAACCCACCATACCATCTCTTCCCACTACACCAACTTCTATTGTCGCTCCGTCCTCCATCAGCGATACCATAGACACTAAAGCCTGAGTGGGAAAATAAACGTATTCGATTAGCTCGTTAATTTCATGCAAAATCTGCCGATGAGATAAGCAGACAACTTCTAAGTGAGGTTGTAGGCGTTGGTATTCCTCCGTTGGTAAAGCAGCCAGCAAGTGATTTTTGCGATAAAGCTCGTTAGCTTCAGAATCCGACACGTAAAGCTTCCTCCATCGATTTAATTGAAAATAATTGGGGTTTAACCTGCTTCGATCGCGCAAGATAAGTTTTGACATCACTCCAGCATTAGTTTCGAGGATGTCGGCACTGTCATCTATCGAGCGTCGCAGGAAAATTAAAATGAGGGGAAAATCAAAATATTTGAGCTATTTACTACTAGCTTGCTTCTACCAAGAAATAGCATTGACATAGTAGCCAATATCGAATATGAAGAATGAAGATCTCGTATTGAATTGGAGCGATAAATCGATAATATTTTGACTTCATGTAATTGGAGTTACAGGCATAGCTCAGCTTTTCACTTCAAAATCGTACACAAAGCTGACAAAAACCAAAGTACGATAACGTACATACACGGCTTGTTATACTAATTTTGTAGGTATTCTTAAGTAGGAGTTAAGATTTACTTCTCGGTGAGAAATATAATGAGGAAAAACACTGCCCTGTCCTGTGCCATACCTTTTCCTGATAAAAAACACATGGCTAAGGACATCTGCCAATGAGTGGATCTGAACTCGATCGAAAAGTTAATCAAAAGGATCTAAACAATCGCTTACTATCTGCTTTATCTCAAGAAGCCTATTGCAGCCTCCAATCTCATCTCGAAATTGTTTCTTTGGCATTCAAGCAGGTTTTGTTTCAGCCACAAGAGCGAATACCTTATGTCTATTTTCCAACGAGTTGTTTAGTTTCCCTCTTAACCGTCATGACAGACGGTACTGCCGTAGAGGTAGGTGTTGTAGGTAACGATGGCATGGCAGGGATTCCCTTATTTTTGGGAACCGACATATCTAACTTTAAGGCGATCGTTCAAATTCCAGGGGAAGCAATACGGCTGAGAGCCGATGTCTTCAAGCAAGCGATCGCTCAAGTCGATACTCTATCGCTCTGGATACAACGGTATATCAATCTGCTCCTAATCCAAATTGCTCAAACATCTGCTTGTAACAGCCGTCATCCCGTCGAACAACGATGCTGTCGCTGGTTGCTGATGATGCACGATAGTGCCAGAGACGATAAATTTGAATTGACCCAAGAGTTTTTAGCTCAAATGCTTTGCGTGCGCCGCGCTAGCGTGACAGAGGTGGCATTAAAACTGCAAAAAATAGGCTTACTTCAATATAATCGCGGTAAGATGACAATTTGCGATCGCCAAGGTTTAGAGGCGACAGCGTGCGAGTGTTACGGTTTGCTACGAGCAGAACGAGATCGCTTGTTTGGCTGATGGTTCGCAGTTGCGATTCCATCCTAAACGATTAAAAAATAGAAGAAACCCGCACGGGCGGGTTTTCTTAACCTTAGTTTTCTTAACCTGAGCTTTGTTCAAATTCGTGCCAGCTCGTGGTAAGTAGTTTTGCGATCGCTGAGTCTTAGGACCAGATGTTAAAACTATCTACTAATTACCACCAGATACGGTAGACTTATCGTGTACTGCGGGATCTTCTGGTTTCTGATGCCACTGACCATCTTCCCCTTGTTCGTATTCTTGGCTAACGCTGTTCCAAGCAACGTTCATTGCAGCGTCTTCACTCATCCCATCTGACTGTGCGGCATTAAATGCGGCTAAAAAGATCTGCTGTCCGTGTTGGGGTAACTTTTCGGTAATTTCTGCCGGTAATTCTTCTACATTGTTGTAAGCCACGATCTATTTTTCCTTACTTTCATTATTAGTTCAATCCTAGATAGGAAATAGAGAGGCTTCCTCTTTCCACAAGCATAAATACAACAGCAGGTAGTTTTTTCAATCGAGTATTCTAAATTACCACACTAATTATCTAAAAGTATTTTTTCGATTGATAAAGCTTAAGCGAAAGAACAAGAGCTTTTCCAAGCGAGACGGAGTAAGGAACGATATTCTTTCTCGCTGACTGTGTAAGCCCCAAATCTTGCTAAGTGAGGGTTCATCATTTGAGCGTCGAAGAAAACAAAGTGGCGATCGCGCAATCTTTCGACTAACCTCACCATTGCGACTTTAGAAGCTTCGGGGATGTGATAAAACATTGACTCACCGATAAAAGCACCACCAATCGCAATTCCTAAAATTCCTCCTGCTAATTCATCTCCTTGCCAAGTTTCAAAACTATAAGCATAACCAGATTGATAGAGCAACCAGTAAATTTCTTGTAATTGAGGCGAAATCCAAGTTGTTTTACGGTTAGCACATCCAGCTACCACAGCTTTGAAATCGCGATTAATGGCAACAGTAAAACGGTTAGAGTTTAAAACTCGCCGTAAAGACTTAGGATAATGAAATCTTTCATCCAAGGGAATGAAAGTGCGATCGCTGCAAGAATACCAACTCAAATTTTCACCTGTCTCGTCAGCCATCAGGAAATAGCCTTGGGCATATCCCTCTACGATTGCAGACACGTCATATTTGGTCATTGGTCATTGGTGAGTGGATAGTGAAAGCTTGGCTAGTGACAAGAATTGAGTCCAGCCACTAGCCACTAGTCACTAATAACTGATAACTGATACTTTTGATTCTGAACCGAAAATATAGAATAATATACTAAAT
>NZ_PYCI01000119.1:0-21829 GCF_003015105.1 Chroococcidiopsis sp. CCALA 051
ATCCTAAATTTATTTTTATAACAAAAGAAGAAAAATAGCAACATAAATAATCCCGATATGTTGTGATCTCCAACACTTAAGGTAATCCTCGCTACACCATCAAAAAACTGATTTCTATATACAACTAGTTGATAAAGAATTGAAGGTAAACAAATCCAATATAATATAGTAAGATAGTTTCGTTTAAGTAATGTAGGTTTATTATCATTAAAACCAATCAGAATAAAACATATAGGTAGCGTGTATCTAAATAAAACCAAAGATGACACTGGTAATGAAGAAGCTATTAAAATCAAACACACAATTATAGTGTCTATAAGCTTTATCTTGGTCTTATAAACAATAAGTTGTAAAATTAAAATAAAAGCAATTATTGGTAAAAATAGTTTGGCATGTGGAAAAAAAGATTTAAATGGAATTACAAATATAACTATCAAGCAGTATAGAATTAAGGCATATCGAAAGTAATTCAATTGTTCGCGTATACCACCTGCTTTTGTCGAGTTAATTCTTTTGCTTATTTCCATAGTCTTTTAGAATGATAGAAGAAGTCTTGAAGAATACAATAGATTGCATGACTAATCTTAAATTTAATGGGGCGATCGCCCTATATCTGTTGAAGTAAGTAATTAAGCTCTAATTCATGCTGTATTCTTTTATTGACTTGTTCGTCATAGAATGATTGATGTGTAATCTCACTGCCAAAACCGATAATGCAAGGAAGATTAAAAAGAAATTTTAACGATAAACAAGCAGAACTAAATGCAAATATTTTTATATCGCAATGAGGGACTAAGTTTCGATCCAAAAATACTTCCATTAAAAAGAGTTCAAAAGGGAGAAAAAACCAACTTAGCTCAGAAATCACTATGACTTCTGAAAAGAGTCTATTTAGGCTATATTGTAATTTTTCTATTTTAACTGCGCTATCTCTTGGATGTGGCTTGATTATCAAAATTGTATTATCTTCTCGTTTATGAATTTTAAGGAACTTTTGATATGCACTAATTTCATTTTCCTCAGACATTCTAGTTGCCTCAGAAAAATTTGAGGTCAGTAAAATGGATACAGAGTTGTTTACGAGCTTTGTATGCAGGTTATTAATGTAATCTGAGTCTACGACCTTTCCGACAACTCCTCTTAATCTTTGGAAAATATTAAGGGTAACTGCTTTGTTTACCGTAACCACTTTCATAGGAGGAGACGCGCTCAAAGTATTAAAATTAGATATTGTGAAATAACCAACATCAAAATTTATTTCGTCGATCGAGTTTTTGGTAGATATAAATGATTTTAATAATCGCTTTAATTTATAATTTAAACTTCTCGGTTCAACTTGAAGAACAGTAGAAGAAGCTGAAAGATATAATCCAATACTATCTCCATAGCAGATTTTTTTAGCCGATTCATAAACATTTAGTAAAAGTCGATCCCAGATATCGTAGTTTTTACTCAGATAAATTTCATCAGCAGATGAAATACCAGTTAATTTGTGAACTAAAGAGAAGACTTGCTGAATATTTGAAAGATTTAGCCTCACAAGATTTAGTTTTGCCTGGAGTGCTTGCATTTGCTCGGGCTGGATATACACAATTTTCTGCCAAGTGCAGACTTCTTCTGCCATCTTTTTGATGAAATTAGCAAATGTATTACTCTGATTTTCAGGAGTTCTAAGGTCGTAAATCACTAAGTAGTTATCATATTCAACATTCGTACCTTGTTGCTCTTTCTCTCGGCAAGTCAGCGCTGATAGAGCCGTGATGAGTTGAATGCTACCCTGGCAAGCCACAAGTCGCTTTAGCTTTGTTGGAGTGTACATCTTCTTCAAGCACAAATAAACTGATTTTTGAAGTTTAAACGAGAGTTTATCAAAAGGTCGCAGATTTCTCTAACTGCACCTTGTCCACCAGACTTTTTAGTAACGTATATAGCGCGAGCTTTGTTCTCAGGCATGGCATCAGCAACTGTAAAAGGACACCCTACCGCTTGTAATACTGGAAGGTCGTTGTCATCATCCCCAACATAAGCAACTTCAGACAAAGATATGCTTAGTTGTAAGCACAAATCTTTGAGGACAGACAACTTATCTTCTACATTAATAAAACTATGAGTAATTCCTAATTTTTGAGTTCGCTGGAGTGTTGACTTTGAAGAGTTAGCTGAGATTATAGCTACTTCTACACCAAATTGCATCAATTTCTTCAATCCTTGACCATCTTTGATGTTGAACTTCTTGAGTTCTTCTCCACTCTCTGTGTAATAAAGACCACCATCTGTCAACACGCCATCTACATCTAGTGCTAGAAGCTTAATCTTTAATAGACGCGATTGCAGCTCAGGCTCACTAATTTTTAGCATTGAATTCAGGTTGGCTAGCAACTTCTAAACCGGCACGGACACATAGTATTTGTTTAAGAATATGTTCGAGATTTACTAAAGGGATCATGTTTGGTCCATCGCTAGGCGCTAAGTCAGGGTTGGCATGAATTTCCATAAACAGTGCATCGATACCAACAGCCGCTGCTGCTCTCGCTAAGTAGGGAATGAATTGCCTTTGCCCTCCTGATTTGCTACCTTGTCCTCCTGGTAATTGCACGCTATGGGTGGCATCGAAGACAACAGGATAATTAAAACTCCGCAATTGAGGCAAGGAGCGAAAATCTACCACTAGACTGTTGTAACCAAAGCTCGTACCTCGCTCGGTTAATAGAATACGCTTTGTCCCACCAGCTTCTAGTTTGCTAATGACATGTTTCATATCCCAAGGAGCGAGAAACTGACCTTTTTTGACATTAATAGCTCGACCCGTAGCAGCTGCTGCAAGTAACAAATCCGTTTGACGGCAGAGAAAAGCCGGAATTTGCAACACGTCAACAACCTCAGCTACAGTTGCCGCTTGATAACTTTCGTGAATGTCTGTCAAAGTCGGCACTCCGATTCTATCTTTGACCAGTTGCAAAATTTCTAGCCCTGCCTCTAGAGAATGACCTCGAAATGAGTCTAACGATGTACGATTTGCTTTATCAAAAGAAGATTTAAATACAAAAGAAATACCCAAGCGATCGCATATTTGGCGAATTTTTTCTGCCATTTTTAAGGTAAAATATTCTGACTCAATAACGCAAGGACCACCAATTAGAGTTAATGGATAGCCATCACCAATTGAAAGTGTGTCTGTAATTTGTGTACAAGCCATAAACTGCTCTCTTTTTTTAGATAGCGATTAGACAAATTTTCTAGGTGATATCCATTCTTCGTTTCAAAAGGTAACACCTTAAAAAAATTAATACTTGCGTTTTTTTATAACTAAATAGTAATTTAAGCGTAACTGTTATATGTAGTTTAAATTCATGCTTACAACCAAAGTTCACCCTAAATGAATTGACTTTTAAACTAAAAGAAGTCGCTAAAAATGAACACCTGCAATATCTATATGCTGATTTAATCGCAGAAGTTTGTCGATATGGAAAAGTTCAGTTTTTTTATCCGAGCATTAAAAATACTTCTCAAGCGCTCGAATCTGAACATAGACAACAACTCGATGTACTCGCTTGAGCTAATTTGATGCACGTAAGGTTTCTAATTACCGTGAAAGAGATAGATGCCATGCAAAACTCTTGAGCAGAGATTTTATGTTTTCTCTAAATCGTCGTAAGCCTAACCTTATTATGTACTTCAATGGTTTTTTAGGTCGCCAACCCGACCAAGATGTCATATCGAGATACTGAAAGAACAAATCTTTAGCTGGATGTTCGCAGTAGTAATGCCAAGGCTTGATAGCGGTTGCAAAATGAACAATATAAGGCTGTTGAATCACAGATTTATACATCTCTTCAGTAAAAGGACTGTCTTTCCACGATCGATATTTATACACGCTAGGAGTTTGATTCCACCGTGGATCGAGTTCTCTCCATTTACCTGCAAGAACTGCATTTACTCCATCTTGATCCCAGTTTAAAACATGTTCTTTATTCTGCTCAAGATACTCAATAGCTTGGGTGCTGATATTTTCTGTTCGCCACTTTTCCAAGTTAAATACCATCACCCCAGCGTTTAAATACTTGGAATGAGGAGGAATTCCTAATTCTTGATAGTTATGAAGTCCACCGCGAGGATTTGATACTTCACGTATTCCCATATCTTGAACTGCTAGTAGATAGCTGTTGTCAATCTCTATAGCCCATAATTTTTGTAAATCTTCGTTGACAACTAAGTCACAGTCTAAATAAATTACCTTCTCGATATGCTGCGGTAATAGATCGGGAATAAGTAACCGATAGTAAGTTGCAACCGTCACATGACCTGAAACTTTCACTTTACTGAGAATAGCGTCAGTAGGCTGCAACCATTCAATCATAATTTGTTGTGAGTCCAGCGATTTTAATATTTTCTGTTTATTAACTTCTTGAATACCACCATCAATTACAAAACAAGTTATTCTTTGTGAAGTTTTAAGATTTACAAGTATAGATTTGAGCGTCACCGATAATGGAATTACATAATTATTATCAGCAGCACATACGACTACAATAGATTCTGTATCTGAAGAAATCATTGTATTATCCTTAATAGTTAATTTTCTGACGATCGCGTAGGTGTATGTACTTCACTCATTTAGCCTTTCCTCATATTAATTGTATGAACTAAATTTTTAACTAATTGCTTGATCCCACCAGAACTGTTGTTCAGAGGATTATTATAGTCTTCTATATCAGAATAGCGGAACAATTCTAAGTTAAGCTTTTTCGTTCGGGATAAAGTTTGATTTTCTTCAAACTGCCGTTGATAAGCTAGATAAGTGCGGTTGTCTCTCTCGACAAATTGAGTAGGTACTAATCCTTTGGATTTGAGCAACGAATTCAATTTTTTTTGTTTTATACTAGAAGAACTACCTAAAGCTAGAAATAAACTACAGCCAGATAGACATGGGTTGAGTTGCTCGATCAGATGCTCTAAATCTGAAACTTCATTAGGTAGGTCTATTATGATTACTTCAAAATCTTTTGTAGTATTAGCAAGCTCTTGTGATGAATCGACCGACGTAATCTGAAATTTAGGCAAGTCGGATAAATCTGCAATTAGCAATTCATTTTTACCTTTGTAATAAAGCAGATCGATTTCAAAGTTTAATCTGTGGACTTCCTGTAGTAATTCATAAACCTTTAATCTTGAATACAGATTATTTGTATTAATTGTTCTGTTAAAAATATGACTAACTCTTACATCATCTTGAGCTGAAAAAATAGATGGAATACTTTTGCCATCAAAAACGATTTGATTAAATTTTTCTACAAGAATTTCAGGGTGATATTTTGCCATAAATAGTTCATGCCCTTGTCGGGCAATCTCTGCTGCCGCATCAGGATGACTGAGGTAGTATTTTATCTTGTCGAGTAGTTCTTGCTTGGAGCCGTAACACTCTAAATGTACTCCTTCTTGAAATAGCAAAGGTAGACCAGATTGTAGAGCGAGGCGATCGGTTAGTAAAAAACCTCCTACCATGAGTACTTCATAAACCCGTCGATTCAGATCTCCATTTAAACTACAATTCAGCACGATTTTGGACTGAACGTATATATCCAAACATTCTGCATAAGGACTTCCGCTAAAATCTACATTTATTTCGGCTTCCTGTAAAAACTTTAAGAATTCACGACGATGGTAGTGGTTGCTATCTACAGCACCTCGAAAGATTACATCGTAAGTTTTGTCTTTCACCGATTCTGGTACATAAGGAGGAATTGAGATTGCTCCTGGCATCCAAAATACATTCGGTAAACCAGCTTCAACAAAAAAATGAATGTGATGGCGAGTATAGCCCGTCCAATGATATTGACAGCCCACCAACTTAGCGTACTCAATCAAGTTTTGAATTGGGCGAGGCATATGATGGCTATCAATTAGCTTCATCACTGATGGACAAGTTAAGCTAGGAATTCCCACAGGGATCGGTGGATTCTGTACCAACATTAGAGTCGAACTGATGGAAACTAGATCGGGCCACCACCCAGACGGTAACTGTTTTAAAATTAGATCGATCTTAAACTTACCATGAGGTAGAGCGATCGCCTTCCCTGCTTCAATAGCTTCAACAGGTGGGTCCATGCAAGCATAAATGTTGCTTTGGTTCTCAGGTATAAAACCATTGTCACGAGGATAGTACTTTGACAGTGTCAGAACTTTAATTGTTTTACTAGAACTCATTTATTCAGCCTCTAAAATTTTGGCTTTGATTGCATCAGTCTGAACTGGAATGGCTTTTTTAGCTAGCAATACCTGAACCTGTAACAGATCCTCTGGCGTATTGATTTCAGTTGTAGATGTTTGAGTGTGGCAGACAGTAATTCGATAACCATGCTCTAAAACACGTAGTTGCTCTAACCCTTCACAATCTTCTAGTGGTGTAGGCGCTAATTTGGTATACTTTGCTAAAAAATCACGCCTGAAAGCATAGAGTCCCAGATGATGAAAGACGGGTGCTGGTTTATGGTTGCGATAGTAAGGTATTGGCGCACGAGAGAAATAAAGAGCGCGATCGCGACGATCGCATAGTACCTTAACCGCGTTAGGATCGCCGTAGTCTTTCTCTGCTAGAGGACAAGCTAGAGTGGTCATGTCTGGCGAGTCACCGCGCAAATAAGGTTTGACTAGCTGTGTTAGCATTTGCGGAGTGACGAACGGTTGATCGCCCTGAACGTTAGCGATCGCAGTCATCTCAGGATAACGTTCCGCTACCTCCGCGACTCGGTCTGTCCCTGTAGCATGGTCAGTACGAGTCATCTCCACAACACCGCCAAAACTCCACACGCACTCTGCTATATCTGCATTATCCGTAGCTACCACAACTTGACTAAATGAAGGACAACTGATTGCCGCTTCATAAACCCATTGCAGCATGGGGCGATCGCCAATCTTTACCAAGGGTTTACCAGGAAAGCGCTGTGAGTTGTAACGAGCTGGAATCACTGCCAAAATTTTCATTTCAACTATTCCCAGAAGCGAAACATCAAGCAGTTTTTAGAGACCGCTACGCACAATATCATGCAACCTCAGCAGACCAAGGCATTGCTGTTCTCGATCGACCACTGGTAACACGGAAAGCTGCTGAGGTCGGTTTTCCATTAGTTGCAGTGCTTCATAAGCAAGGAGATCGGCAGAAACTACCGTTGGATTGCTTGTCATCATCGTCCCTGCGCTTAGCGTCTCTATATTAGTAAGGCTGACCTTCTGCAACCAACGCCGTAAGTCTCCATCTGTGATAATGCCGACTAGATATCCTGTACCATCAACGACATTCACCGCGCCAAGACCACCTTCACTAATCGCACGCAGCACTTCAAACCAAGATGCTTGTGGTACGACTTTGGGATTATCCGAACCACCATGCATCAGATCGCAAACTCTTAAAGTTAGACGTTTGCCTAAGCGTCCTGCGGGATGATTGAAAGCAAAATCTTGTGAAGTGAAACCCTTAACTTGGATCAGTGTCATTGCCAATGCATCCCCAAGTGCTAAGGAAACTGTAGTACTCGTTGTCGGTGCTAAGTTGAAAGGACAAGCCTCTTTGTCAACAGATGTATCCAATGCAACATCGGCACTACGAGCGAGGGTTGACTTGAGATTGCCAACCAAGGCAATGAAAGGGATCTGTCGATATTTAAGATATGGTAGTATGTCTAGTATCTCGTCTGTCTCTCCACTGTTACTCAGAATTATAGCGACATCCCCAGCAGAAACAATTCCTATATCTCCATGCAGAGCATCAGACGGGTGCAAGTAAACTGCTAGTATCCCCGTGCTAGTGAGGGTAGCTGCAATTTTTCGTGCCACAATTCCTGACTTGCCAACACCGATCGCCACGACTTTGCCTTGACAATTAGCCAATAGCTGTACTGCTTGTTCGACCTGTTCCGACTGAAGCCGATGCGCCACACGAGCGATCGCTTCCGCTTCTAATTTCAGGAGTTCGGTAACTTGTTTGAGGTAAGGCTGACTCAATATTTGTTGCATCATTAACCTGCGGCTATAAAAAGCCCATATGAGATTTGAGAGAGTACAAGTTTGAGAGAGGACAAGTTAAGCTGGCTGATTAAAAACGCCAAGTCGTCTCCGATTTTCTGCAAGCAGTGGCTTCATGAAGTGAAAAGCTTTTTTGAGAAAATTTACCGAACTTCCTACCGCTGAGAAGTTACCTTTTAATAAATTGCGTCTGACATAGCCTCTATCTATACTCAATTTGATATCCTCTACAGTAATGTAGCCAGATTCCAGAGCTTCTTTAAAATAGTCAAACCATAACTCACCGTAAGGATGATTTTGATACTTCCACGGTTGAGTGTGGAGATTTGTATAGTGGATCAGATGAGTGCGTCGATCCCAATAGTCAAAAACATTCCAATGAGGATCGAGTGCAGCAATTCTATAGGAATGACGCTCTAGAAAAGCCTGACTCATACCTGTAAAATCTGTCATAGAATAGAAGCTGCGATCGATTTCATCTAGAATTAATTCAAGATCGAATCGGCACTTATCGCAGTTAATTAGCATAACGCTAAGTCCCCAGAGATCGGTTCCAGCATAAGCATCTTTTTTTGCTAGAAAATCGTAATCTGATACAGGAGTTTCAAAGAGTGTCCCAATATCTGTAAGACAAATAGTATCCGAATCGAGATAAATTGCCTTACCTTGAAAATTACAAATTTCTGGAATTAAATAGCGGTAAAGACTAAATTCAGTTATATTTTGATATTTAACCTTTAAAGACATTGGAGCTAGAAAAGGTTCTCCGTCATTTAATTCAATTGAGTTGTGCGTCCCATTAAAAACATAAACATCGAGAGGTTTTCGGGTATTTTTACGAAGGGAATGAATCAGGGTTTTACGCTCCAAAAGACTTGCTTCACCAGAGCCAACAAAAACTCTTACTCGCTCATCTTGTGTCATAATAGACTCTCTTTACTAGAGCTTGAATAAATTGAGTTTGAAAAAACCATGCAATGCTTAATAAATCTATAGTGACCTAAAAATTGTAAAGATTTATTCTAGATTGATAGTAATTTATGCTTTAACAATTTATTAGATTGAAATACATGTTTTCTAAAATTTGTTTTTTATATTCTTTATATAATGCTTTGAAAGCAAAAAATTATAAGAGTGCTTGAAACAAAGAAGACCATTGTGATATAACTCTATCTTTATTGTACTTCATGCTAATGTATTTTTGTGCTTGAGCAATGTGTTGATGCCGTAACTCTTTATTTGTTGCATAAGTGTATAAACTATTCTGCCAGTCAGAAAATAAAATAAAATCGCGAAACTCTTCATAGCTAGGAATCTTATCTGCAATAACAGGAACCCCTAACAGAAGAGACAAAATTAGCCGATTGTTTGATTTGCAAATCGTAAAAGGATTAATATTAATTGGGATGATACATACGTCATGTTGTTTGAACAAATATTGGAATGTAGCTTTTTTCCAGTTATAATATTTTACGGGGAATGAAACTCCATTCACATATTTCTTAAAAAGAGTTTCAGAGCTACTGATTACAGTTAAGCTTACTGGTAATGTAGAGTGTAACTCATTTAGAAATGGTAACACGCTAGGTAGATCGACTATGCCGTAGGGAGGATTTTCTAATCCTGCACTACCATACCAAACTACTTTAAATTGCTTCTCAGTAGAATTTCTAAAATAGTTCTTACGTTTAAAACAAAAATTAATCAGAGAATTTATTTGAGGTTCATCAATAGCATCATCAATAACTCGCGTCTTTTTACTATGAATTAACTTTTCAACTTCTGGAGTTGAAACGGATACTGCATCTACAGCATCAATCATGCTTTGGAGTAATTTTTCTCTTTGTCTATCTGCGGTATCAGGATAAACAAACAAGTTATCACATAAGTCAAATACGGTTTTTATACCTCTAGTTTTTAAGGACTTTGCAAGTGCTATATTTTCCTCATCATATGTTTTTTGAAACACAACTAATTGATAGCGATCGATCTTTTTAGAGTTAAATAGTTCGCAAGACCACCCTCTATTCCTTAAATACTGGCATGGTAAAAAGCATCGAAGTCTTGAACTAGGTGTATTAATGTGTCCGACTGGTTTCCAAGCAATTGTAGGTGAAAGCATAAAGTCGTGCGATTACTTTTTTGCAAAGATATGGAATCGATCGGCTGCTTTACAGATTGCTGCAATTTTCATAGGAATGTAGAGTTGAGCAGATAGAAACTTGCGTTGCATCATAGTTTCAACTTCGTTAGAAGATATGCGACCGCGATCGCAGAGAAAATAACCTAAGCTTCTAGCAAAGTCTTTTGTAATCGATTCATGAAAAACCTTAAAATTGGAAAAATCGAGTTGAATGAGAAAATCTTTTAAGACTGGGGGAGAGTAGAGCATTATATGTCTTGGACATTCTAAGCCCCACCATTGGGAACGAAAAACTTGAGATGAAATTCCATGTGGATTTGGCACTGCAATATGTAGTATAGCCCCTGGTTTCATCTTTCGTCCGATCGCCGTTAAGACTTGTTTTGGATGATAAAGATGCTCTAGAACGTGGTTCATTCTCACAAAATCCAAGGATTCATCCTCTATTTCATTCCATACTGTTAGAGATACCTGCAAGGCTTTATGTCCATTTTGGCTAGCTTGTTCTACAGCTTGCTCTGAAAAGTCCATACCAAGAGTATCCCACCCTTGCTTGCGAGCTTCATTCAGAAATTGAGCTGAACCACAACCAAAGTCAAGTAGTTTTGCAGCTTCTCCTGTGGGTTGATAAAATTCTTGAATCTCCCTTATGAAATTCTTAAAAGGTAGAGCTTTTAAACTAGCTTTAGAAGTATTGAATGAGGCTTTGAGAATTTTACGAACATATTGATATTTTTGCCGATCGCCAAGCGATCGCTCGTTTGATAAATTTGTATCTTGTTGTAGCCGCTGATTTAGTGTCCCTTGGTATGGACCGTAATTCTCAGGGTAAAATTTATAAACTTCTGTTTCTACTGGTCTGACTGATAAGAAAACTAAATTACATTCTTTACATCTAGAATATATAAATTCTTGCTGACTACTTTTGTGCTGTCTATCGTAAGCCCTACACCAAAGTTCTAGTTTTTTGCTACTACAGTTAGGACAGGCAGATATTTCCTCTGTCTCTACCGAAGTTGTGGAGGGAATTAATGTTGTAGATGCATTCATAACCTTGTGTGGAAATTATTTATGTTGTGGCTATTCCTGCGTAGTAGTGGCTCTGCTAAAGCTATCTTAGTAGTTGCTACATTCTGCACGGATTGACCTTGAGGTGAAATTTCAGCCATTTCAAGAATCTGAGGAATCAAATCTTCTCGTTTAACCGCCATGATATGAACGCCTTGGCATACTTGACGAGCTAATCGTACTTGTTCTGCTGCAATGACTATGCCTTCATGTAATGGATCGGTAGCTTGTTCCAACCGCGCAATTATTGCCTGGGGAATATTCACGCCTGGAACGTATTGATTAATGAATTGAGCATTTTTTGCAGATTTCAGTAAAAAAATTCCAGCTAAAATTGGTTTGTTAAACTTAGCCGCAATTTGACTCATAAACTTCTCTAAGCGGCTAAAGTCAACAATCATTTGGCTTTGAAAAAACTGCGCTCCTGCTGCGACTTTACGCTCAAAACGTCTTTGCAATCCTGACCAACTAGCAAGTTGTGGATCGACTGCTGCCCCTGGAAATATTTGTGTTGCTCCGTCACACAAAGTTTTTCCGTTATAATCAAATCCTTGATTGAGTTTCGTAATAGTTTGTAAGAGCCTGACAGCTTCTAGATCGAACACGCTGCGAGCTTGGGCATGATCTCCCGCTTTTACCGGATCGCCTGTAAGAGCCAAGATATTGTTAATGCCAAGAGCATTAGCCCCCATAAGATCGGCTTGGATCGCAATTTGATTGCGATCGCGGCACGTCATTTGACAGATGGGTTCAATTCCGTGCTGCAACAGAATCGTTGCCGCAGCTAAAGGACTCATTCTTAAAACTGCGCGACTACCATCTGTTACGTTAACTGCGTGAACCCAATTTTTCAGAGCTAATGCCACTTCTATCATCCGAGTCGGATCGCTTCCTTTTGGAGGAGTTACCTCAGCAGTGATTAAAAACTCCCCCGATTTAACTGCTGTACGGAAGCTGTTGCGACTGTCGCGATCGGTGATATATTGCTCGGTCATGCTGACATCTGAACTGTAATAGCTTGCTGCAACTGTGGAACTTTGTCCAAGCGTTCCCAGGGTAGATCCAAATCCATTCGACCAAAGTGACCGTAGGCAGCTACATCTTGATAGAAACGACCGTTGCGTTCTTGAGGTAAACCTTGCATGTTGAAGGTATGAATTAAACCAGCAGGTCGTAGATCGAAGTTTTGATTGACCAAATTGAGCAAGTCTTCTTCAGGTAGTTTGCCCGTTCCAAAGGTATCAATCAAAATACTCACTGGTTTGCTCATGCCGATCGCATAACTGAGCTGTACTTCACATTTATCGGCTAAGCCAGCAGCCACAATATTTTTGGCTACATAACGACAAGCATAACTTGCCGATCGATCCACTTTAGTAGGATCTTTACCCGAAAAAGCACCACCTCCGTGCCGCGAGTAGCCGCCGTAAGTATCGACAATAATTTTGCGTCCAGTGAGTCCAGAATCTCCCTGGGGTCCACCAATGACAAACTTGCCTGTAGGATTGACTAAAAAACGAGTGGAATTATCGATCTGAATATCAAGATCGGCAAATACAGGTTCGACGACTTCTAGTAGCAACCCTTGATAAATCTCTCCTAAGGTTGTTGCTTCTGAATGTTGAGTAGAAATTAGAATCGTATCTATGCCTACGGGACGACCATTCTCGTAAACAACTGTCACTTGAGTTTTACCATCAGGGCGCAAGTACGAGAGCTTGCCAATTTTCCGTACCTTTGCCAACTGCCGAGCAAGGCGATGAGCTAAACTAATCGGCAGTGGCATCAACTCAGGAGTTTCTTTGCAAGCATAGCCAAACATGATTCCTTGATCGCCAGCGCCAATAGCACTCCAATCATCTTCGCTATCACCTTGCTCGTACTCCTGCGCTTTGTTGACCCCTTGAGCAATGTCTGGTGACTGTTCGTCTAGAGCAACTAATATCGAACAGCTATTCGCAGAAAAACCATTATTTGCATCAGTGTAACCAATCTCAGCAATTTTTTGTCGGACTAGTTTGACGTAATCCACTTTTGCTTTTGAGGAGATTTCACCTGTTACTAGTAC
This sequence comes from Chroococcidiopsis sp. CCALA 051, assembly GCF_003015105.1. Classification (NCBI taxonomy): domain Bacteria; kingdom Bacillati; phylum Cyanobacteriota; class Cyanophyceae; order Chroococcidiopsidales; family Chroococcidiopsidaceae; genus Chroococcidiopsis; species Chroococcidiopsis sp. CCALA 051. The sequence goes on from NZ_PYCI01000119.1 coordinate 13,299, forward strand.
TAAGCCAGTATTGACGACTACCTCTGCTGCCACGCGACTAGTGGGATCTTGACTTAAGTGAGCATCCAGAATTGCATCCGAAATCTGATCGCAAATTTTGTCAGGATGCCCCTCTGTTACAGACTCTGATGTGAACAAATATCTGCTCAAATTGCACGCCTCCATGTTTATACAAGTCCAATTTATGCAAGTCCAGTATTTTCATCTTGTCAGTACTCACTCGCTTCAAATCTACGAGTATTGCATACAAGAAGTACAGTTATTTTTAACTACCGTTCGACTTAAAAATAATGTATTGTTTTGATTATGGACGGGCAATTAAAACTTGTCGATACAGAAAAGTTCGGTTGGCTTACGTTCGTGTTGCGATCGCTACACAGATAAGTAGTTAGCTGTTCTATCGGTGTAATTTTGCTCGATCCAGCTTTGATAAGCTCCAGTGCGGATCTGCTCTACCCACTGAGGATGATTAATATACCACTGCACTGTTTTTAGTAAACCACTGTCAAAACTCTCGGTTGGTTTCCAGCCTAGCTCTCGATTCATTTTGGTACAGTCGATCGCGTATCGGCGATCGTGTCCTGGTCGATCTTTAACAAAAGTAATTAAGGAAGAGTGAGAAAAATTAGGTTTGCTAGGTAACAATTCGTCCAAAATCGTACAAATTTTTTCCACAACCATTAAGTTTGTTTGTTCGTTCTGACCTCCAATACAGTAGGTTTCACCTACTTTTCCCTGTTGTAGAACGAGATGAAGAGCTTCACAGTGGTCGGATACGTACAGCCAGTCTCTAATGTTCTGCCCGTCACCGTATATCGGCAAAAGCTGTCCTTCCATAGCATTGAGAATCGTTAAAGGAATCAGCTTTTCGGGAAACTGGCGAGGACCGTAATTATTCGAGCAATTAGTAATTAGGGTAGGTAAACCATACGTATGGTAGTATGCCCGCACGAAGTGATCGGCTCCCGCTTTAGATGCTGCGTAGGGACTATTAGGTTCGTAAGGATTGTCTTCGCAAAAGGGTGGATCTGTCATGCTCAAAGAGCCATAAACTTCATCAGTAGACACTTGCAAAAAGCGAAATCTCCCCTGTTTGTGGGGTGATAATTTTTGCCAATAGGCTCGGCAAGTTTCTAGTAGCTGAAGCGTACCCGTTACATTAGTCAGAGCAAAGGATAAGGGATTTAAGATTGAGCGATCGACATGGCTTTCGGCAGCAAAGTTAATGACTGCATCAGGTTGATATTGCTCTAACAAATGACTTACCAACTCTGGATCGCCAATATCACCTCTAACAAAACGGTATCCAGAATCGTTTTCTAAAGCTGTCAAATTTTGTAAATTACTGGCATAGGTCAGCTTATCTAGATTAACTACGTTATACCATTGCGCTCCTCTAGCTTGGAGGATGAAGTTTGCACCAATAAAACCAGCGCCACCTGTTACCAATACAGTTTGTGGTGTTTCCTCACTGCATCCGTGTCTTTCAGATTTAAAGAGATCGTTCATAATGCCTCTACAAAGGAGATACGTAATTCTGGGATGTCATCACTCAAAGCGATCGCTAATCTTACTAGCTATTGATATCATTTAGTTAACTCCAACGTCTTGTTAATAGTAGAAATCTAAAAGGAGACTTGAAACTCAAATTTAACTCAAGTAAATGAGTTAGTAATTGCCACCTCTTCTTATATGGTCTGTACTTTGCAAAGAAGCGCAATGCTGAAACTGTGTGTAGTAACTTCATGTAATTGAATTTTGAACTCGTACTTACGCGCTGGTACATGTGTAGCGCGTGAACTTGAGGTTGAAAGATTACCCTAAATCCATTTAGCCATGCATCCACGCACAAACTCACATCTTCAAAGTAAAGAAAAAACCTTTCATCAAATAAACCATATCTATCTACATAATCTTGTGAAACAACCATAAAAGCACCAATAGCCCAGTTAACCTCAACGGCGCTGTCTAAAGTTGGTGCTATATCGTAGTAGTACTTGAATGGATAAAAACGCTGCTGTAATCTTTCACCTAGTAAATTCCTTAGTAAAAAATAAGTAAAGGAAGGGAATTTTCGGATCGAAGGCTGAATAGATTTATCTAGGTAAAGAAGTTTAGGACAGACGATTGCAATATCATTCGCTGAATTTAATGTCGCAGTTAAGGTATTAACGATCTCGGGTTCAAATACAACGTCGGGATTGATTAAAAAGTATGTCTTACTAGGAGAAAGTTGAACGGCTTTATTGTTAGCCTTACCAAATCCTATGTTTTCATTGCTTTTAATACCTATAAAGATAGATGAATATCTGTTAGCAAAGTCATCAATGATTTGAGGGCAATTATCAGAAGAAGCATTGTCATAAACTACAACTGCTCCAGTGTTTGCATAGTATTTTTGAACAGATGCAAGACAGGAATTAATTGATGCTCCCAATGTTTTATCTGAATTGTAGGAAACAATGATAAATGTTACATCACGTCTACTAGACATCAGCTATGTTCCTTTGTTCAGTCAAGTGTAGTTGCTTTCTCTCAGAAGCTGTGACCTATTCTTTTTGAGTCAAGACTCAAGTTTTTATTGCTCATTATTTAATAAAAATAGCCTTGCTACTCTACCTACTCAAACACTAGATTTGATTTTGTATGAGTTTAACTGTGTGAGTTTAACTGTATGAGTTCAATTCGTCTGATGTTGCATCTGATGATACTTCCAAAGCTTACCGCGTCGTTCTAATAACTCTTTATATGTTCCCTGCTCTACAATTTGCCCCTGCTCTAGCACGACCACCTTATCAGCACGGACAATTGTAGAGAGTCGATGAGCGATCGCAATTACTGTTCGACCTACAGCAAGTTGTTCTATAGACTCCTGAATTAATCGCTCAGCTTCGGAGTCTAACGCACTCGTCGCTTCATCCAAGATCAGAATTTCTGGGTTGCGCAACAAGGCACGAGCAATTGCAATCCGCTGTCGTTGACCTCCAGAGAGCCTTACTCCTCGATCTCCTAATTGTGTATCAAAACCTTCAGGCAGGTTTTGGATAAACTCTAGTGCATTAGCAAGTTGAGCCGCTTTCTGAATCGCAGCTTCATCAACATCTTCCATAGCGTAAGCAATATTGTTACGGACAGATGTATTAAAAATAAACGTATCTTGGCTTACCATAGCTATCTTACGCCGCAACGTATTGATGTCGAAATCTTGCAAATCGACTCCATCAATCAGAATCTTGCCTCTTGTAGGATCGTAAAAACGGGGAAGAAGATCCGCTATGGTGGACTTACCCGCACCAGAAGCACCAACTAATGCTGTCATGTGTCCTCGCTTCATTGTTAAAGTGATATCTTTTAGCACTAGTTGATGAGGATTGTAGGCAAAATCTACAGCAACAAACTCAATGCATTGCTTTAATCCTAAAAATTGAATTGTTCCATTTTGTAAATAAGGTTTATCATCAGTTCTCAAGAGCTGCTTAATACTATTTAATGAGCCTTGAAAGCTATTAACATGCGCCCAAGCTGCATTGATCTGTGCCACCACTGGTGCAGTCCGTAATAAAACAAATAAAAATGCTAGTAGTGAGGCTATTTCTAACCTATCACTTGCCACAAAAACTGCAACTGCTGCAATTAGCATAACTAGAAGAATAGTACTAGCTACAGCTTCAGTAATCGGTTGTACTAGTGCTGAGGCAGCTGCGGATTTAGCATGAGTACGCATCAATTCCGTAGTCGCTTTGTTAAACCGCTGAAACTCAAAATCATAAGCCGCAAACACCTGAACAGTACGAACACCGGTAATATATTCCATTACCATTGACATGAAGTGGTGAGTAGATGTTACAGCCTCAAAACTAGCTTCTCTTACCCGTTTGACTAGTGTAGCTAAACCTGTTGCTAGTAGAACAAACATCAGAATCGAAATAACTGTCAGTTGCCAAGACAGCCAAAACATCGATAGCGTATACACTAATAAGGTAAAGCCTTTAGAAATTAATGCAGAAGCCACACCAACAGCTAATCTAAGTTGGTTAGCTTCGCCGTAAATGTTATTAATTAACTCGCCTGCACGCTTTTTCAGAAAAAAACTCAAACTTAGCTTTTGGAACTGATCGAAAATCCGTTTCCGTATACAATTTGCTAGATGTAGTTCGGCAAGCGTAGTTGTGAAGTTACCTAGATATACAAAGCTGAAACGCAGCCAAACAGTGAGAAAAATTAAGATAGCTACTCGATAAAGGCGGCTGGAAGCTGATGAGTTTATCCCTAAAACCCAAAGATCAAACCAATCAACTCCTATTTTAATTGGTGAAGCATCAGGAGTAGTAAACGTTTGCAGAAAAAGCGTGATAAAACCAATCGTAATTCCTTCAAAGACTGCTGCAAATAACGAAAAGATTATTGCTGATATAGCAATTTTACGAAAGTGCTTGAATTCTCGTAAGATAAAGTAGTTATTTCGCCATAAGCTTGTTCTCATCAAAATTGTAGAAATCGGAGTAGGTAATTTAAGATCCACGTGCTTTCTCGTTTAAGTTTCAAACTATTTCTCTATCTACCTCAATCATTCATTGAGCGAACTGTACCAATTAATTTTCCTTGGTAGTTTTAAAAATAGTACTAGACTTTCAAGCTCTAAGTTATGTCAATTTATCTAGCCTTTCTTTTTGAATTACAAATATCTCATTATTGTTGCCAATAACCAATCTTTTACGGCTCCTATACATAGATTGTTTTACAAAAATACAATTATTACAAACTCTTGAAAAGTACGAAACTTCAGCCATCAGCTATCAATAATTTATTAAACTAAAATATTTGTAGAAAATTATTAAACTATTTACGTTTATATTTCAGCCTTATCCAATTGCAATCCGATCGCGAATATTTTCATCAATAACTTTTGCAAAAAGTTCTATATAACGACGTGCTTGTATTTCTAAAGAAAACTCTTGTTCTGCTTTTGTACGAGCAGATTGACGTAAATTTTGGTAGCGATCGCTATCTTCCAGTATCCAAGAAATACCCCGAGCCAAACTTTCGACTTCCAATTTTTGAGCTAAGTAACCATTTTTTTGGTGATCGATCAGATCGGGCATACCACCAATATTAAAAGCTACGCATGGAGTACCACAGGCAATCGCTTCCATTATAGTATTTGGTAAGTTGTCTTGAATTGATGGAGCCACAAAAACATCTGCTGCTGCATAAATTAGTGCGAGTGAAAGGTCGTCACTAAAATTTCCTAAATAGTGAGACTTGAAACCCAATTCAACTGAATTTTCAGGTTGAGAAGAACCAAAAACAACTAGCTCTACTGTATCTTGCCATCCAGATTGACTCAGTTTTTGTAGAGCAGCTTGAAGTAGATGAAAACCCTTTCTAGGTTCGCTAGTCGATTCTACCGCACCAAAGAGAATAAGTTGCTTGTCTTGTGGCAGGTTGAGGATTTCTCGTGCTACGCCTCGCTCGACTGGTTTGTACTTTTGAGTATCTAAGCTATTAGGAATTACTTCTATTCGCAGATCTTTAAACAAAGAGCTTGATTTAGCACATTTAGCTAACCAAATACTGGGAGCAACAATGGTTAAGTCTAATTCTTTCCATGCTTTTGCTTTACGTTGCCATATCCAATGAGAGAGATCGTGCGGATTATTGCTGTGAAGTTGGAAGCAAGATCCACAAGAACTAGTATAGCGATCGCAGCCTTGACTATAATGACAACCTCCAGTAAACGCCCACATATCGTGGATAGTCCAGACTAAAGGTAATTTGAATTTAGCAAGGCTCTCAATACTTAAATAGCCACCACAATTCCAATGAAGATTAATTACGTCAAGGCAGAGATGCTTTAATTTTGATTCGAGCGCGTCTGGAAGCCACTGACAAGAAAAGATGTTGCAGTTACGCTTGGGGTAAAATTGCAATGGTAGACCATCCAGATTCGGTCTCAATCTGTTAACCCACTTCCCAAACTTATTTGAAGGTTCGAGAACTGTTTTATCATTACTAGACTTATACTGTACCATCATTTTAGAGTTCAAGCCACCACTTTGCAAACCTAAATGTAAGCGATAAGCAGCGCGAGCAGCTCCACCATTAAGATCGAAAGTACTGAGAACTAGAGTGTTCATTAGATTTTATAAGTAAATATCTATTACATACTGACGGGTTGTGCTGATATGAATTTTCTTAAATATCCGAACACTTTGATTTGCTGACACGCATCAACTCATACTATTCGTCGATCGGCAATTACAACAAAAATCTAACTTATACAACACTCTCGCAATCAATCCAATTAGGAGCTATTGTTATCTATTTTGCAATAGGTCGCTTTATAGACATAAATAGTGTAGCTCCTTGAATTATCATCTATTATCACTTATCTAGGTATAAGTCGAAAATTTTCTTTCAAAAAACTTAGCATGTCGTACACGCGCATAACTAGGGATACATTATCGAAATCTTCGCAAAATGACTCTTCAGTGAAATTGTTATAGAGGCAGTAATAACATTCATCGCCGTAAGCTACAGTCATTGTCCAAACATCGATAGTGAAGGTATAAACGACTGCACCTGCATCCTCATTATACTCGCTGTAGACAAAATGGTTGTTCACCAGAAACTGTTTTAGAGCAGCTACTTGTAAGGGGTTCATCCCTAATGTACCTTCCTCGAAAATATAATTTTCTGTTCTACATCTTTAGGTTGCAACACCTTCTGGTTAAGACTAAATCCCTATCCTTTTTTCAGGCAGTGAGAGACTCTTCAAGATTTTGCTATTCTTAACCGGAATATATTGCTTTAGCTCGGGCAATTCGCTTTGCTAGATAATACTCAATTCGTTTGAAGGAGTAATAACATACCAAATAGCTCCTCAACCAATTCCCTACCACTATCTTTTATTCCTTATTTTTTCGCCCACAAGTTAAAATTCAGATGGGAAAGAGCGATTATCCCTGGTAGTGCATTCAGTTGCCTCTGGCTATCAGGAGCAAGTCTTATAGCATCCTTTAAACTGTAAGCTGATGAACCTACAAAGCTCATGTCGCCTCGTACCACATTTAGTAGTTGTGGCAGCTTATTCAAGCTATATTTACGTATCCAACAACCTAGTCTTGTAACATGCAAATCATTACACTTATCTGGATCTTGCCGATCGTTTGTGGTTTGATGGTGTTGCGTTGTCAAATTTGAAGCCGTTGTACGGAATTCGATCCTCTGAAACAGCTTGCCCCTTTCTCCAACACACCATTGATAGGAAAAAATTCGCCCTGGTGAGTCAAAATAAATGAGTAGGGAAAGCCCTAAAAAGACTGGGCTAAGAGTTAGTAATAATACAATAGCAATAACGCGATCGACTATTCGTTTTACCCACCAGCTAAACCGATGTTGATGTTTGCGAAGTCCCTGTGCGGGAGGAATTCGTAAAAAAGTCACCTTCTCTGTTTGCTTGCAGACATCTGCCCAAAGTTGGATCGCGATCGCACCTAAAGCTGGATCTATGCGAACTAAACGCGCGGGACAATATTGCAGCCACTCAGTCAAAAACTGTCGATCCCGAGATGAAAGTAGACTACTACGATCTTGACTGGAAGCAAGCTTTACTAAAAGCTGTCCCTGCCGAAGTTTCACCTCATAGTTGGGACTTATACTCTCTATTTGCCCGTACTTCAGAGGAGAGGCACTAGAATAGCCATCTAAAACTCTTAGAGCGAGGTTCAATTCAGAATTTTGCATAGTGAGGTATCGATAAAGGCTATGAAAACTGTTGCTCAAAAGCGGTGTTGATTTATCATCTGTTGCGCTAATCTTTCCGCGATTACTACTTTGCTATCTTCAGACTTAGCAAAATGACTTTATTGTGAAGCTTTCGTCAATTCTGAGTAGCGTTCGCTGCACAATTTAAATATATGTTGTTATCTATTTTCATTAGAGTGCGCTCGCTCGAACTCAGCACGTAGAGTCTATTCTCTTTGTCCGGTATAGTGCACTCTAAGTGTCTTCTCTAACAGACTAGATATCGAGCTTTCTTACAAGCTCCGAACCTCTTTTAAGTTTTCGATTTGTCTACCTGTTGGCTTACAAAAAATAGTTTATCGTTGAGTCACAACTGAATTTCTTATAAACTATTATTTTTAAAATAAAAACTACCAAAACTTTAATTATTTATATTCTATCAATTTATTACTAGCTTGGCAAGACTACTCTTCAAATACTATAATATCCCTGAACTTTTCCTCATAGACAGTAGTAAATAGACTCCGCATAGTTAAAGCTAGTAGTATTTTTGTATGAAAAATCGTCTGTTAACTATAAATAATATTGCTACTTTGTAGTAATTTCAACAACCTTTATATTTTTTAATCACTCTCAACAAGAGAGCGATTGCTAATGCAGCGCACCTCCGAAAACATTATTTATATTGGGGAAACCTTGAAAATAGCTATAGCGGTTTTCAATTGGATGCAATACACGTCTGGTAGGGGCGCTTTCTCGCTCGCGCCCCTACAAATGTCATCCAT
>NZ_PYCI01000120.1:0-21571 GCF_003015105.1 Chroococcidiopsis sp. CCALA 051
AAGGAAGCAAGGGGGACAAGGGGGACAAGGGGGACAAGGAAGCAGGGGAGCAGAGGGGCAGGGGAGCAGAGGAGAAAAACAGTGCAACTCCCGATTCCCGACTCCTGACTCCCTGCTCCCTCACTGCTACAGTACTAGAAACAGACGAAGAGACAGGCGGACGAGTGTTACAGTTTGACCTACCAGAAGGTTTATCTGTCATTCAATTATTAGATAAATTCGGTCACGTACCTTTGCCACCCTATATTACCGATTCTCAGGCGGAATCAGAGCAATATCAAACAGTTTACGCTGAAAAACCAGGATCGGCAGCAGCACCGACAGCAGGGCTGCACTTTACACCTGAATTACTCAAACGCCTGCAAGAAAATGGTATAGAGCAAGCATTTGTCACTTTACATGTAGGAGTTGGCACGTTTCGTCCGGTAGAAGTGGAAGACGTAAAGACACATCAAATGCATGGAGAGTGGATTGAAGTTCCAGCTGCCACTGTAGAGCAAATTCGCGCTACGCGATCGCGAGGAGGCAGAATTATTGCTGTCGGAACGACAACGGTAAGGGCTTTAGAGGGTGCTGCTGCATCGGGAGAACTACAGCCATTTTGCGGTAAGACAAATTTGTTTATTTACCCTGGTTATCAATGGCGGGTAGTAGACGGGTTAATTACTAATTTCCATCTGCCGCGTTCTAGTTTAATGATGCTCGTCAGTGCGGCAATTGGCAGAGAGCGATTGTTGGCATTGTACCAAGAAGCGATCGCCCAACAATACCGTTTCTATTCCTTTGGTGATGCCATGCTGATTTTGCCTCAAGGTAAGGAGTTGTAGGGACGCACAGGTGTGCGCCCCTACTAGAATTCTTCTAATGTGTTGAATTGTATAAATAACTGCCTAGTTTTCTTCCTAGTTTCGCTACAAAAATAGATAGAGCCGCGCATTGAAGGGTATTTCTGGGAACTCTATTAACAGTGGGTGGCTGTAAATCGTTTTAGCAAGCAATCGGATGCATGACGTAACTGAGTGCTTGGCAATCGTCGGCTTTAACCGATTAAGCTGCTTGAATTAGCAGTAACTAGGCATCATTGCTAGGGATATGAGAAATGAAAAGTTTGTCTGCTCGTGTTTTTCTCTTGCACAGCGCGTTATTTACAATCTTTTTTGTTGGTGCGCGGCTTCCTGCGTCAGCTTCCAATCAGTTATCAGTTACCAGTGACGAGACTTGTAGGGGCGCACAGCCGTGCGCCCCTACCATGACCCCAATATCATTACCAGAATCTAAAGTATGGGTGATTAAAAATAACAGCCAGCAGCCGGAATTACAATCTTATCTGTGGCTGGCTAATCATGAGCAGCAAGATCATCGACAATCAACGCTGCTGCTAGCTCAAGAGTCTAATCAGCAGGTAGCAGCAAAAAATCCCAAACCGTCAGAGCTGAAAGCATTTAACGAAGTTATCAAAAATAGTAGTGCTGTTAAGGGATTATTTACTCTTTATCGCCAGAAGGATACAGGCAAAATTTATTTAGAAATTCAACCACAGCAATTCAATAAAAACTTCCTCAGTACGATGACGATGGAAGCAGGAATTGGAGAGCGAGGTATTTATAGTGGAATGCCTTTACAGGATTTTTTATTTTATTTTCAGCGAGTCAACAATAATATTCATTTCGTCGTGCGTAACGTTAATTTTCGCGTTACTCCTGGTTCGCCGCAAACGCGATCTTTGACGCGATCGTTTAGCGATTCCGTTCTCTACTCAATTCCGATTAAAAGCATTCATCCTCAACGTAAATCTATTTTAATCGACCTTGGCGATCTACTATTAAAAGATTTACCAGGACTAGCAGCATCGCTCTCTACTCAGTTAGGAACGACCTATCAATTAGATGAAAATAAATCTTATTTTGGCTCAACTAAAGCTTTTCCCCTCAACATGGAAATTGAGTCAGTTTACGGCTTTTCCTATGGGGGTGCTAAGGGTAGTACCACGCCGAATTTAATGACGCTGCCAGACAGCCGCGCTCTAACTTTACGCATTCGCTACAGTTTATCTGAATTATCGGCTAATTCTACCTACAAGCCTCGCTTAGCTGACGATCGCATCGGTTATTTTATCACTGCCTATCAAGATTTTGCGATTGAAGACCGTAAAGAACCGTTTGTTCGCTACATTAACCGCTGGCAATTAGAAAAGCAAAATCCTAACGCCAAACTATCACCACCCAAAAAACCGATTGTATTTTGGATTGAAAATGCCGTTCCACTAGAATATCGGGATGCGGTCAAAGAAGGAGTATTAATGTGGAACAAAGCCTTTGAGAAAGCAGGATTTATCAATGCGATCGAAGTGCGGCAAATGCCCGATGATGCTAAATGGGACCCTGCGGACGTGCGTTACAACGTAATTCGCTGGATTAACACAGTTGATGGCTTTTTCGCCCTTGGTCCTTCGCGGGTTAACCCCCTAACTGGGGAAATCTTGGATGCAGATATTTTAGTCGATGCCAGCTTCGTGCGCGTGCTGAAGCAAGAATATCGGCGCATGGTGCAAGATAGCCGATTGCAGCCAACATCGGTATTATCTCAAATGATAAACGATCGCAGCGTTTGTAATTCTGGTTTTGGACGAGGAATGGTGGGACAAGGGGGACAAGGGGAAGCAATAACAACTCCCGACTCTCCACTCCAGTACGGGCGCACAGCTGTGCGCCCCTACGACTCCCCTCTTTCAAAACTCGCAACAGAATACGACCTCTGTTATGGCATGGAAGCGGCAAACCAATTTGATTTTGGTTCTTTGGCACTCACGCTGTTTCAAAATACCACGCCTAACAGCGACAAAATGCAGCAATACATTCATCAATATTTACGGCTGATTATCGCTCATGAAGTCGGGCATACACTCGGTTTGCGGCACAATTTTCGCGGTAGTACCCAGCTTCCACCCAATGAGTTAAATGCTACCAAAATAACTCGCGATCGCGGTTTGACAACTTCAGTTATGGACTATCTTCCCCCGAATCTGGCTCCACCCGACCGCGAACAGGGCGACTTTTTTCCTGACAGCATCGGTTCCTACGATGAGTGGGCGATTGAATACGGCTATACGCCTACAACAGCAGCCCATCCCTTAGCAGAAAGACGATTTTTAGATCGAATTGGCGATCGCTCCTCGCGTCCAGATTTAGCTTATGCTACAGATGAGGATCGGTTCGATCTCGATCCCGATGTAAATGCTTGGGACTACAGTAGCGATGTTTTGGGCTATTCCCAAGGACAATTAGATATAGCGCGGGCAATGTGGAAAAAATTAAATCGGCGCTATCCAACTTCAGGTGAGAGTTACAGCGATTTAAGCGAACTATTCGATCGCATTTTCTTACACTACCTGCGTCATACATACTACGCTACTAAATATATTGGCGGACAGTCATTTTACCGCGACCATGCTAGCGCTGATAACGGCAGATTACCATTCGTTCCCGTACCTGTAGCAAAACAGCGACAGGCTTTAGCAGTGCTGGAGAAATACGTATTTGCCCCAGATGCATTTAATTTTCCGCCAGAACTCTTGAATAAACTCGCACCCTCTCGCTGGATGCATTGGGGAGAACAAGCCGTGATGAACCGCCTCGATTACCCAATCCACGATAGTATTTACGCGCTACAAAGTTTAGTATTACGAGATTTACTATCGGGCGATCGCCTTTCCCGCTTACGCGACATCGAACTCAAGAGTCAGCCAAAACAAGCCCTCACTCTACCAGAATTATTTACCACCTTACAAAATGATATATGGATGGAGGTTTTAAATCCAGACAAAACACCAACAAATATTTCTAGTTTGCGGCGAGCCGTCCAACGGGAACATCTAAAAATTATGACAGATATGATGTTACGCAAATCTAACGTTCCTGAGGATGCACGAACGCTGGCGTGGTACAAATTGCAGCAATTACAAGAGAAATTGAATCGAGCAGTTGCTCGTTCTGGCACATTAGATGAATATACTAAAGCACATTTAGCAGAAACCCGCGATCGCATTGCCAAAACTTTAGATGCGAGAGTGGAATCGAGATGAATTCGGAATTCGGAATTGGTTGTTGATGAAATAGCAAGTTAATTATAATCTTGGCGCTCTTAAACTTTGCGCGACATTAGATCGTATCTCTTGCTTTCTAGCAAAATTTAGATATCCTTAACCACCCAGATCTCCTTGAATTATCAACACCGAACAATGAGCATTACGGACAACATGGTTGCTGACGCTACCTAATAATACTTCGGTAATCCCTTTATATCCCCTACGTCCCAAAACAATTAAATCTGCACCCCACTCTTTTGCTGCATCGCAAATTGTCGATCCTGGATTCCCCACCCGACAATTAAATTCAACTGAAATTCCCAAATCTTTTGTTTTCTCGCGATAACCCTGCAAAACATCTTGTCCTTCCTCAGTTTTGGCTTCAATTTGGGATGGATAAGTCATTCTTGCTCCCAACTCAACGCCGTGAAATACCATCAAATTCGCTAGATCTTTTGTAGCTAATTCTACAGCTTGCTCGAATACCACAGATGCTTGAGCTGAGCCATCAACGGCAACAAAAATTTTCTTGAAACTCACGATCGCCCCCAAATTAACTATCCTGTTACTGACGATACAGTAGATTCAGTCTCGATTCTATGAAAGAATCGCATAGATCGATAAATAGAATAGGTTCGATACTACAGAAATCTACCTAGAGTGGTAGAGTCTGAGGCAGAATTTCAATCAGTAGAAATATGATAAGCGATCGCCAAAACACTCAAGTATCTGTTGCTATCGTCGGCGGCGGACTCTCCGGTATGAGTGCAGCCTGGGAACTATACCAAGCAGGAATTGATTCACTCGTTGTTTTGGAAGCAAACGATCGCATTGGCGGACGCACGTTTAACCAATTCCATCCTAAGATTGGTTATCTAGAAATGGGTGGTACTTGGGTAGGACGCACGCAAACAGCTGTCCTCGATTTGGCACGACAGTTAGGAGTTGCCACCAAACAAGGTAAAGTTGATGGAGCCACGATTTACGGCTACCAGGGGATCTGGACAACGCACGAAGACAACCCTAGCGAGTCCGCTACGCCAGCTCAAAAAGATTTTGCTCAGGTAATGGCAAAATTCGAGCAACTCAGTCAGAACGTACCGCTAGACGCACCCTGGAACACACCTAATGCTGAGACTTTAGATTCTATCTCTGCGGGAGAGTGGATCGATCGCAATACGGAGACAATCGAAGCAAGAGCTTGGATGGCTGGTAGTATTCGGCAAGGGATCGCAGGCGATCCGCATCATGTCTCGATGTTGTTCGTTTTATATTTTATGGCGAATGCGGGGTTTTTCGACCTACGCGAAACAGCCGAAGATTATCGTCTCGTCGGTGGTTCCCACAGTTTGACCTTAAAAATTGCCGAGCATTTAGCCGATCGCGTGTGGTTGAATACAAGAGTACGAGAGATTTCGCATGGCGATCGGGTACGCTTAGTGACAAAAAGGGGAGTCATACAAGCAGACTACGCGATCGTGGCAATGATGCCTAAAGATGCGGGAAAAATTCATTTCGATCCGCCTTTACCAGCAATTCATCAGCAATTAATATCGGAATGGCAGCAGATGAGCTGGATCAAATTCTTCTGTCTCTATCCACGTCCGTTGTGGTGGGGAAAAGCAGCCAGCGGACATTACTATAGTATGGACACCGAAGCAGAGGTTTTTGACGTTTCTCCAGATGATGGTAGCTATGGTTTATTAATTGGTTTTTTCGATCCAAAATACTCTAATTTAAGTGAAGTAGAACGGCGAAGATTGGCGATTCAAACTGTTACAGATATGTTTGGTATTGCAGCCGCTGCACCAGAAGAATATTTTGAAATTGATTACACTCAACAATCGTGGACGAGTGGTTGTGTAGCAGCTTTACCACCTGGATTATTGACACAAGCAGGAGCAGCACTAAACGAACCTGTGGGTAGAATTTATTGGGCAGGAACCGAACGTTCTACCCGTTGGATCAATTATATGGATGGAGCAGTGCGATCGGGTCAGCACGCCGCACGGCAGATTCTCGAACAATTGATTTAAGATTTATTGACTGACAGAATTTTAAATCAACAAGTAAAATCAAAGATAGTAGTGGTCAAAATTGCTTAAAGGTAACTACTTATGGTACAAATATCACCTAAATCTTTAACATTGGAAGAGTTTCTAAAGTTACCAGAAACGAAACCTGCTAGCGAGTATATTGATGGTGAAATAATTCAAAAACCAATGCTTCAAGGAAAGCACAGCGTTGTTCAAGGTGAATTAGTACCTGCAATTAATACTGTTTTAAAAGCTCCAAAAATTGCCAGAGCATTTCCAGAACTCAGGTGTACGTTTGGCGGACGCTCTACAGTTCCCGATGTATCTGTATTTGTTTGGGACAGAATTCCTCGCGATGAGAAAGGTGAAATTGCTAATACTTTCTCAATTGCACCTGATTGGACGATTGAAATTCTCTCACCCGACCAAAGCCAAACAAAAGTTACTAAAAATATCCTACACTGCCTCAAATATGAAACTCAAATGGGTTGGTTAATCGATCCAGAAGAACAAACTGTCTTTGTTTATCTTCCCAATCGACAGCCAGAAGTATTTGATGAACCAGAACAGCAGATTCCTGTTCCATCTTTTGCACGAGAAATTAAATTAACTGTAGGAAACTTATTTGGATGGTTAATGGAGTAAAATCTGACTCATGCTGCTTCAACTGCTGCCATCACACCAAAGATAATAAACAGAATTCCTCCAGCAATAGTTAACTTTCGCTCCGAGATCCGTCCTGCTAACATGCGTCCGCAAATAACTGCAAGTGCCGCGCATAAAGCATGACCTAAAATTGCTCCAATAGTCACGCCTACAACTGGATATCGAGTTGCTAAAGCAATAGTTGCAATTTGAGTGCGATCGCCCCATTCTGATAAAAAAGTTAGCGTGAAAGCCTCAGCAATAATTGCTCCGGCATTCTGAGTTTTCGGTAAATTAAATTCTGCTTTCTCAATCGCAGTTTTTGCCTCTTGAATAATTTCTGTATCGCAAGAACTCACTGGCATTTTACTTGCTTCGTAAAGCAACTTCAAACCAAAACCAAGAAACAAGGCTATTTCTGCATATTGAATGTATGTTTTAGGCAACAAAGCCGCAACTTGTCCCACTAAAACAGAAAGTATTGTCATTGCTGCCAAAGCGGATACTGCACCAGCAAACACCAGCCGTCGCGAATGACGCATCGCCAAAATTGCAGCGATGAAAAAAGTTTTATCTCCTAATTCTGAAACCGCAATCAGTAAAAAACTGGCAATGAAGGCTGCTAGCACTCTCTCAAGCTCCTTTGTAGCTGACTAACTTGAGCTTGCGAGCTTGACGAGTTACGAAAGACCTCACCAAGCTCACAATCTTCCTCTGTGAACTTAGTGAAGGTCTCACTGACAAGAGAGCGTCATTGGTCATCGGTCATTTGTTGAAGACAAGAACTTATGACTTTTTTCGCTCAATTGTCACCTGAACCAGGCAGCAAGCCAGCATGTTGATTCAGGTATCTGGCACAGTTGTGATGCCAGTAGCTACTCCCCTTCAAATTTATTTGATCCTTAACATATCATTGCTGAGATGCGTCGTCAAACAGCGATCGCGGATCGGTGTAGAGACGTTACATGTAACGTCTCTACACCGATCCCTAATATTTCCGTTCTTGTGGCTCAAACATAGTAATTGCGACGGGTTTGTATTGTAGGTCGATACCAGCAGGGGAATAATACGATAGGGTGTGCTTGAGGAAATTACTGTCGTCCCGTTGCGGAAAGTCCTCGCGGAAGTGAGCGCCACGGCTTTCTTGACGGTTGAGGGCTGAATGTAAAATGAGTTGTCCGACGACAATTAAACTCCCCAATTCTAAGGCTTCAATAATTTCTGTATTCCAACAACTGCCTTTATCATCTAGATATATTTGCGCGGATTGCTGTTGCAGTTGTTGCAATTGTTGTAAGCCTTCTTGCATCAAACTTTCCGTCCGAAATACGCCGCAGTGCTGCGTCATAGCATCTTGAAAAGCCGTACGGACTTGCTCGATCCGGTACTTTCCTGGTTGTTCTAACAAGGCTTGGATTTGCTGTTTTGCCTCGTTGATATAGCGTTGCTCTTGGACATCCGGTAATTTACGGTTCTGCACGTATTGCGCGATCGCAGCTCCGGTACGCCGTCCGTAGACTACGCATTCCAACAAAGAATTGCTCCCCAAGCGATTAGCACCGTGGACGGAGACACAAGCGCATTCCCCAGCCGCGAAAAATCCCTCCACTAACTGCTCGGCACTCCGGCGCACCTGTCCGTCTGTATTCACGGGTATCCCACCCATAGAATAGTGGACTGTGGGACGCACGGGCATCGGCTGATGGACGGCATCAACTCCTACGAGTCGATGAGCTTCTTCCCAGCAAAAAGGGACGCGGCTCATAATTTTTTCTCTGCCCATGTGCCGCAAGTCGAGATACACGCAGGGACCACCCGCCCTACCATCGGGATGAACCCCGCGTCCGGCACGAATTTCATAGGCGATCGCCCTAGAGGTAATATCCCGTGGCGCTAATTCCATCCTTGAGGGGGCGTATGTTGCCATAAAACGCTCTCCCTCGGCATTAATTAAATAAGCTCCTTCTCCCCGCACGGCTTCCGAGATCAGCACGCCTACTGGATACAATCCCGTAGGATGAAATTGGACGAATTCCATGTCTTCTAACGGCAGACCTGCGATCGCTGCCATCGCCAATCCGTCGCCTGTCGAAGCATAATCGTTAGAAGTCGTGTTGTAGACTCGACCGTAACCGCCCGTAGCAAACATCACCGCTTTGGCGCGTACGACTTCGATGTGTCCGTCGAGAATGCGGTACATCACCACGCCCTTAGCTTGACCGTCCTCCAAAATCAGACGCATCACGTACCATTCTTCATAAACCTGTACGCCGTATCGTCGTAAATTATTGACGAGTTCGTGCAAAATAGCGTGTCCGGTCTTATCTGCGGCATAGCAGGTACGATTGTGAGAATGCCCGCCGAAGGCTCTTTGGGCGATGCGACCGTCAGGCAAGCGAGAAAACAACACCCCCATATGTTCTAGGTCTATCACCACGTCGGGGGCTTCACGGGCTAGCAACTCCACTGCATCTTGATCGGCTAGATAGTCGGAACCTTTGACGGTATCGAAGGCGTGAGCTTCCCAACTATCTCTATCATCTACATTCTTCAGCGTTGCAGCAATTCCTCCTTGAGCGGCAACAGAATGAGAGCGGATCGGGTGAGTTTTCGCCACTACAGCCACATTCAAACTCGGATCGAGGCGGGCAATTTCTACTGCGGCACGACAGCCAGCCAGTCCGCCGCCAACAATAATGACATCGTGTTCTAGCATTTAATTACATTATTTGCTAAAAAAGTGTTCTCTAGCTCTATAGTGGCTTAACAAGGGGCGAGGAGGAGCCAGCGCGCTCTTGCGGTTCCCCGACTTGAAGCATCTGGCGTTGAGGAGCGAGGGTGAGAAAATTTTATATTTTGAATTGGAGTTGCTTCCTTGTCCCCCTTGTCCTTTCCCTCACCCCCTCATCTCTAGCTAACTGGCGCTGGTTGTTGCTGCGAAACATTGCCAGGGATAGGTTCAGATTTTGTCCCTGGTTCTGTTGCTGTCAGTTCGATATGATTGAGCAGGGTTGTAACGAAGGCAAACAGTAGGAAAGGTAAAGAAAGTAATACAATGAGTCCTACAGTCGCTAAGGCGTAGATTGGTTTTCTCGCACCCATCATTGCCATTGCCGCAGCCAAACTCACAGTGATAGTGATCAACCAGACAATAATCTGACCGTAAATATCCCCAAATGTCAGAGTGCAGACAAAGCGATACTTTTGAATGTTATTCATATTCATCAGATTTCCTTTTAACATCTCTTATTTTTCTAGGTTAAAGCTCTGATAGGTTTCTGGACAGTTTCTAAACATTTTTGTCAGTTTTGCAACAGTTATTTACATTTCGCTAGACGGTTTTCTGACGATTTCATCTCTTAAGTCAAAAGTTGCTATCTCCTACTTTTCTATAGATCGGCATTGACAGATAATTTTTAGTTAAATTTGCTACTCAGTAGCTACCAAGCTCTTGTTTACATGTAACCGCTTGTATTGGCATTCAATTAATATACTTAGCGCTAGAAGCATTTCTCTACTTAAACTTCAGTTAATCTACGATTAACCTAACGTTAGGCTTTGCATAACGAGTTCATCCACTATGTGCGTGATCATTAAGATTGTCTGTGCGATTGACTACTATTAGTGGATGAGGAGACTTAGAGAAATATGCTGCTATCTGGAATTACGCTGAAGCGTGTTATTGCGACTTCAGCAGTCGCAGCTACAGTGACCTTGGGAGCTAGTTTAACGGGAATTGCGCAACAAACTGCTACCCTCAATGGTGCTGGGGCGACTTTCCCAGAACCCCTATATCAACGCTGGGCTAGCGAGTTGCGTAAAGCTAACCCGCCACTTCAAGTCAACTATCAAGGAATTGGTAGCGGTGGCGGCGTGAGACAGTTTATTGCTGGCTCAGTCGATTTTGGCGCTAGCGATAACGCCATGACCGATGAAGAAATCAAAAAAGTTAAGAACGGCGTGGTATTCGTCCCCACAGCTGGCGGTCCCGTTGCCGTGGTGTATAATGCTCCTGGCGTTAACGAGCTAAGACTATCTCGTAAAGTCTTACCACAGATTTTTGCAGGTCAAATTAAGAATTGGAACGATCCGGCGATCGCGGCTGATAATCCTGGGGCAAAATTACCAAATCAGCCTATTAGACTTGCCGTCCGTGCTGATGCTAGCGGTACGAGCTTTATCTTCACCAACGCCCTCAGCGCCATGAGTCCCTATTTTAAAGGTAGAATCGGTCCTAATCGCGCTCCTTCTTGGGCTGGTAGCCCCCTCAAAGGTAAGGGAAATCCTGGTGTAGCTCAAATCGTGCAGCGGACTCCCGGTAGCATTGGCTATGTAGAGGCTGCTTTTGCTAGTGAGAATAAAATTCCGATGGCACAAGTGCAAAATAGTCAAGGGGAATTTGTCGCACCAACTCAAGAAGCAGCAGACCAAGCTTTAGAAGGTGTGAAGTTCAATCCTGATTTTCGCGTAAACTACGATCTACTTGGCAATCCTGACTCTGGATATCCAATTGTCGGTTTGACCTGGATTATGGTCTACAAAAACTACCAGCAGCCAGGTAAAGCTGATGCCGTCAAACGGATGGTAGAGTGGATGATGACTGACGGTCAGGCAATTAACGGTCAACTCAACTACACGCGCATTCCTGCCAAGGTTGCTGGTCAAGTCGTACAGACTGTGAAAAGCGAAGTGAAGTAGATAATTGCATGTAGAGACGTTACAGGTAACGTCTCTACATAGTCGATCTCAAACAAATGATGTATGTCAGAACCACACATAGAAAACAATCGGCAGTTTCCTCTTAAGTCAGAAATAAATTTAACTGTATCTTCGGGAAAATTTGCGTGGTTCGACCAAGGGTTTACCTGGCTGGTATATGGCTTAGCGTTTGCTATGGTAGCCCTGCTTTTTTGGATTAGCTTTATTATCTTTGAAAATGCCCTGCCAGCTATTCGACAATTTGGGTTGGGTTTTTTGTGGAGTCAAGAATGGAATGTGGCAGATCTCAAATTTGGGGCGCTGCCATTCATTTTTGGTACTCTTGTCAGTTCGGCACTCGCCATGTTAATTGCCGTTCCTGTGGGATTAGCAGTAGCTTTAATTACGAGCGAAGATATTTTACCTGCTTCAGTGCGATCGCCCATTGCTTTCATGGTAGAGTTGATTGCCGCTATTCCTAGCGTCATCATTGGATTATGGGGCATTTTCGTACTCATTCCGTTTTTGCAACCGATTCAACAATGGCTTTACGACCATTTCGCTTGGATACCCCTGTTTAGCACTCCACCAGTAGGCTATGGGATGTCGAGTGCAGGCGTAATTCTGGCGATTATGATTTTGCCAACAATGGCAGCAATTAGCCGCGAAGTTCTACTTGCCGTACCAAAGGAATTACGCAGTGGTTCGATGTCTTTGGGTGCAACCCGTTGGGAAACTATTTTCGGCGTGCTGTTACCAGCAGGTATTTCTGGTATAGTTGGAGCGGCAATTTTGGCACTCGGACGAGCGCTAGGGGAAACAATGGCTGTGACGATGGTAATCGGAAATACAGCACAAATCAGCCCTTCATTGTTAGATGTGGCATATACGATTCCATCTGTGCTAGCGAATGAGTTTGGTGAAGCATTAGATGGATTGCACGTCGGTGCGTTAATGTATTTAGCTTTGATTTTGTTTTTGGTTACACTACTGGTAAATATGGCTTCAGTTGCTCTGGTAAAATTTATCAGCCGACATAATTAATTCAATAAATTAAATGGCGATCGCCACGACGTAAATCGATTCTGCTATCTTCAATCTTTCCCGCACTAATTTTTAGACTCAATAGCTATGCACGATCGCCCAATCGTAGAAAAGATAGATCCATCTTTGGCAGCAGAATTACGCCGTCCTTTGCCTACTTATAGAGCGGTTTTTAATAGGGGTATGACTGCGATCGCTCTGCTGTTAACGGCTCTAGCTATATTACCTCTAGGATCGATCTTGCTCGAAATTCTGCTGAGGGGTGGTCAAAACTTTAGCTGGGCTGTGTTTACAAATATACCTGCCCCCGTAGGCGTAACGGACGTTCCCAATGGTTTTGGTAATGCGATCTTGGGTACTTTAATGATGGTAGGTATTGCTTCGGCGATCGCAATTCCAGTAGGAGTGCTGACAGGGATTTTCTTATCTGAATTTGGTAGAAATACAGTTATTGGCAGCTCGATCCGATTTATTATTACTATTCTCACGGGTATACCTTCAATCATTGCAGGTGTATTTGCTTACGGCGTTTTGATCTTGAACAAAGTTACGCAATTTTCTGCTGTAGCTGGAGGTTTTGCCCTGGCAGTCATCATGCTGCCCATCGTAGCGCTGACGACAGAAGAAGCTTTGAAACTGATCCCCAATCACCAACGCTTGGGTTCCGCCGCCTTGGGCGCAAATCGTCTGCAAACAACCTTCCGCGTTGTCGTTGCTGCCGCAATTCCCGCCATCACTACAGGCGTTTTACTCGCTGTTGCCCGCGCCGCAGGTGAAACAGCACCGCTACTATTTACCGCTTTATTTAGTATTAGCTGGCCCGATGGATTGTTTAATCCTACCCCCTCGTTATCCGTGCTGATTTACAACTACGCTAACTCTCCCGACCTTGGGCAAAACCAGATGGCATGGACTGCGGCTTTAGTTTTAGTAGGACTAGTTTTATGTATTAGTATTATCTCGCGTCTAGCAACCAGAAGAAGACAGTGACTAGTGGCTAGTGGCTAGCGGCTAGTGACTAGAATTTCTCCCTTGTCTCCCTTGTCCTCCTTGTCTCCCTCAGCTCCCTCAGCTCTCTTCTCCCTGACTCCCGACTCCCCCATTCATGAATTACACAAAATCAGTAGCAACAAATTTAATTCCAGCGCTGCGAGTGAAAAGCCTAAATTTTTTCTATGGCACTCGTAAGGCGATCGATAAGGTGACAATGGATATTTACCAAGGACAAGTTACCGCGATTATCGGTCCTTCTGGCTGTGGTAAATCGACTTTTATTAAAGCCCTTAACAGAATTAGCGAACTGGAAGGTAAAGTTAAAGTTGAGGGTCAGGTAGAGTTTTTCGGTCAAGATATTTACGATCGCCGTGTCAACCTGAATCGCCTGCGCCGCGAGATTGGTATGGTATTCCAAAAGCCTAATCCTTTCCCTATGAGTATTTACGATAACGTGGCTTATGGCGTAAGAGCGCAGTCTCGTCTGTCGCGGATGCAGTTGGATGACATTGTTGAATCTGCCCTCAAAGGAGCGGCTTTGTGGGATGAAGTAAAGGATAATCTGAAAAAATCGGCTTTGGGTTTATCAGGCGGACAACAGCAGCGTCTCTGTATTGCTAGGGCGCTAGCTGTCAAACCTAAGATTTTGCTGATGGATGAACCCGCTTCCGCCCTCGATCCGATCTCGACGATGAAGATTGAGGAATTAATTCACAGTTTGCGGGGAGAACTGACGATCGCGATCGTGACTCATAATATGCAACAAGCCGCCCGCGTATCTGACTATACGGCATTTTTCAGCACGGATGAGAGCCGAATCGGTCAGATGGTGGAGTTCGACGAAACGGAGAAAATCTTCTCCGATGCTAACGATCCTCGTACTCAGGATTATGTGGAAGGTCGTTTCGGTTGAAGGTTATTCTGGCGATATTATTACTTTCGTTAGCGATCGCGTTTCCTGCGGCTGCTAGTGTTTGTCGGACTCGCGACGGACATCAGATCTGCATTCTGAGTATTCAACGCAGTGCCAAAAATTATTGGGAATATCGGGCGGCTGTCAGTATTGACGGCGTGAAAGGGGATACGGAGGTTTATAATTGCCGCGATCGCGTTAAAGTTCAAAAAGATCGGGTTGTGCCTTTTAGATCGGACGATCCTGGCGAAGTAGTCTGTAGTTTTTTCAAGCGATCGTCATGACCGTAGGGGCGGGTTTATCGACTAGATTGATAAATTCGGAGTTGCTTTGTAAACCCGCCCTCACAAGTCAGGTGTCATGTCGCGCAAAGGCGCAGAGGCGCGAAGGGGTAGCAAGGGATCGGGTGGTTGCAAATATATCTACGAAGGTTCTTTAGCTGCTAGGGGTGTGGGTAAGCCGTCGATACTGACAAGGTTTTTTTGCTGGCGATAGTCTTGTAACCCTGGTTCGCCTTTTTTGTGCGCCCACTTGATAAGGTTTTCTCGTTCGCCTTGGTGTTCGTATAAGGGTACGCCAAAGCCGCACGATGTCTGCACGCGATCGATCTCGGCGACGATGATTTGGCGCGTTCCTGGTGTCGGTGGAAACAAGGAGTGTAGGTTATCCCACTCAGCACGATCTGGTAATACTGTATAGCCTGTGCCGTAAAGTCGCAGAATGGACGGTGAACCTTGAAAGGCGCAAAACATGAGGGTGATGCGTCCGTTTTCTTGTAAATGGGCTGATGTTTCGTTTCCGCTACCCGTTAAGTCTAAATAAGCAACGCGATTGGGGGAGAGAATGCGAAAGCTGTCTAAACCTTTGGGTGAAACGTTAATATGCCCAGTTGAACTGATGGGTGCAGTCGCTACAAAAAAGATGTGTTGGGTAGCGATGAATGCTTGTAGTTCGTCCGTGATGCGATCGAAGACTTTAGCCATTTTTGAGAATCAAGCGCGTATTTTTCGATTCTATCAGTCGCGATCGCGTGCCGAGAGCGGGAGAAAATGGGAAACTAAAGTAAATAGACCCACACCACCAACAAAAACCCTTCCACACCCAGTTCAAGTTCAAGTTAATAATTTATGGCGATGCGCGTTCTTTCTGGAATTCAATCCACTGGCAATCTACACTTAGGTAACTACTTAGGGGCAATTCGCAACTGGGTAGAAGGACAAAGCCAGTATGAAAATTATCTCTTTGTGGCAGATCTACATGCCATTACCGTGCCACACAAACCAGAGGAACTAGCAGCTAATACTTACACGCTCGCAGCTCTATACTTAGCTTGTGGTTTAGATCTAAAATACTCCACTATTTTCATTCAATCTCACGTTCCCGCCCACAGCGAATTGACTTGGCTATTTAATTGCATAACGCCGTTGAACTGGTTAGAAGACATGATCCAGTTCAAGGAGAAGGCAGTAAAACAGGGAGAGAATGTTAGCGTTGGCTTATTAGACTACCCTGTACTAATGGCATCGGATATCTTACTCTATCAACCTGATAAAGTCCCCGTAGGAGAGGATCAAAAGCAGCATTTAGAAATTACTCGCGACATTGCGGCGCGATTTAACTATCAATTTGCCCGCGAAAACCCAGTGTTGAAGTTACCAGAACCTTTGATTCGGGCAGAAGGCGCAAGGGTGATGAGTCTGACAGACGGAACCAAAAAAATGTCGAAGTCAGACCCCTCAGAGTTGAGTCGAATTAATTTGCTGGATACACCAGACCAAATTCAACAAAAAATTAAGCGCTGTAAGACCGATCCGATTCGCGGCTTGGTATTCGACGACCCCGAAAGACCGGAATGTAATAATCTTCTGACTCTTTATATGCTACTATCTGGCAAAACCAAGCAGGAGGTTGCGGCAGAGTGTCAAGATATGGGCTGGGGACAATTTAAACCACTGCTAACCGAAACAGCGATCGCTGCCCTTAAACCGATTCAAGATAAGTACAACGAGGTAATGGCAGATAAGGGATATCTAGAGTCAGTATTGCGCGATGGCAAGCAAAAAGCAGCCGCGATCGCTAACGATACCCTGAGCAAAGTTAAAACAGCTTTGGGCTTCTCCGTACCGCTTTAGAGTGAGTCAGGTTTTCAGGGTGCAGTGCTATAACCTATACCTAATAACTAAAACTGAAATCTGATGCATAATACAACCCGTTTAAATTCATTTCGCAAAGCCGTCAAAGCCAGAGAGTTTTTAGTGACAGCTGAAGTTGCCCCTCCCAAGGGTGGCGATCCCAGTCACATGCTCCAAATGGCGCAGGCGCTTAAAGGACGGGTACACGCAGTCAATATCACAGATGGTAGTCGTGCCGTAGTACGGATGTCTTCTTTTGCCTCATCCGTTATTCTCTCACAGCAGGGGATCGAACCGATTTGTCAAGTTGCCTGTCGCGATCGCAACCGCATTGGTTTAGAAGCTGACTTACTAGGCGCACATGCCCTTGGTATTCACAATATCTTGGCTTTAACTGGCGATCCTGTCAAAGCAGGCGATCGCACTGATGCTAAAAGTGTCTTCGATTTAGAGTCGGTAAGGCTGCTACAACTGATCGGCAAAATGAATCAAGGCTTAGACTGCGATGATAAACCTTTGACAGATGGGGCGACAGATTTGTTTGTCGGTGCGGCTGTCGATCCGCAGTGCAAAAGTTGGTCGGGATTGCAAAGTCGCTTTGAACGCAAACTAGCAGCAGGGGCGCAGTTTTTCCAAAGTCAGTTGATTACTGATTTCGATCGCCTAGAAAAGTTTATGACTCAGATTGCCTCTGGTTGTAACAAGCCAGTTTTAGCAGGTATCTTCTTATTAAAATCGGCTAAAAATGCTCAATTTATCAATCGCTGCGTTCCTGGCGTAAACATTCCCGAACATATTATCGATCGCCTTGCTCAAGCCAAAGAGCCTTTAGCAGAAGGGATAAAAATTGCTGCCGAACAAGTGCAAATTGCTCGTCAACTTTGCGACGGCGTACATATGATGGCAGTGAAACGAGAAGATTTGATCCCCCAAATTCTCGACTTAGCAGGAATTCCTCCTGTAGTTAGTTACAGTTTGCCATCTCAGGTAGCCAGTTCGCTCAGATGACATAACGCTTACAATTCAGCCTGCGCAGGCAGGCTATTTTGTATGTATTTCAATCATCTAAAATAACCTACAAATTTTTGTCTTTTCAGTGCATTATCTAACGCATCCTACAAATTTTTGACTTTTGCCTTTTGACTTTTATCCTACTATTCGTTCATATTACGGTAAGTCGCCACAGCAGAAGGAGAAATTCTGTTGAGATAGCGGAAAATCCAGTATTTAAAAATCGTGTCGAGAATTACGGGAAATGTAGCGATGAATAAGAAGATAAAATCGTGATTTTCTGGTAATCCTAAGTGTCTGGACACGCTAGCTAAAATTACTTCCCAACCATGAGGAGAGTGGAATCCAACAAATACATCTGTGAATAAAATAATAATAAATGCTTTTGCACTATCGCTTAAACCGTAAACAATTTGATCGAAAAACTCTTTCAAAACAGCGAGTTCTCGCTTACTCATGAGTAGCAGCCAGATAAAAGCACCAACAGAAAGTAAGTCAGCAAAAACATTTTTAATTGCATTGGAACTTTCAGCAC
Organism: Chroococcidiopsis sp. CCALA 051; assembly: GCF_003015105.1. NCBI lineage: Bacteria > Bacillati > Cyanobacteriota > Cyanophyceae > Chroococcidiopsidales > Chroococcidiopsidaceae > Chroococcidiopsis > Chroococcidiopsis sp. CCALA 051. The sequence goes on from NZ_PYCI01000120.1 coordinate 18,092, forward strand.
GGAATTCCTCAGCAATTTCTGCTACCCTCTCTTGCAGCCTCTTTTCAATCTCAACTGGAGAGAGTTCTTCACCCCCATTTAGAAAACTTTGAAATTTCAGTCTTTCCTCAGACTTCCGCATCTCTTCTAATGCTTTTTCTTCCATTTCATAGTTGAGGAACATCGTAGCCTGTTCGGGATTGCGGAAGCGATCGACAAGCGGTCCAATCACTAGATTTTTTGAAATTTGAAAAGTTAGAAAAGGAACTATAACTAGTAACAATACTAATCTAACTGAAATGAGAGTTCTTCTTTGCGAAGTACGAAAATTTTTGACAACTTCTTCTTCAGCGCTCGGATCTAGTTCTACTTTCAGTCGGTTCAGGGTACTTAAGATCGAGCGAGGTAATACACCTGTCTCTTCGGTTTTACTACTAGGTTTATTATTTTTCTCTGAACTTTCAATGGAATTGGAGCGAAGTCTTTCTTGAGTACTTTGAAGATCTCGGTTATTGAGAACTGCATCCGGTCGCATAACTTGAGGCTTAATCGCGGGAAGATTTTCTTTTTGTTCTTCCTGATATCTCGATGCGATTTCATCAATAAATCTAAGTTTTTCTAAAATTAATGATGGATTATTTCTCTGTTGTATAGCAAAAGAATCCCTGTTAAAATTTATCCCATCTTGCCTAGATAATTTAGTAATAGTTTGATTGGGATCTCCAAAAATAGTACGACTGGCATTAAACTCAACGAGTCTCATGCGAATCGTTTTCAGATGTTTTTTCAGATCTGACTCAAACATCGCCATCGTATTGCGTCCGAAACTGGCATATTCTGGTGAGATTTTCCGACCACCAAAATGCTCATCTTCGATCGTCTTAATGAGAAGTGCAGCTTTGTAAGCTTCATCGAGCGATCGCTCTGGCGTGTCAAAATACCACTGTTGGGCAGAGCGTAAGAAAACATAAATTTTTTGCGTCCAACTATAATTTCTCATCGCCAGCCTTGAGTCAAGTTTATAGTGGTTAGTGGCTAGTGGCTAGTGGTTGAATTCTGATGTCTAGTCACCAGCAATCGCTCGCTAGTCACTGATGACTGATAACTGGTCACTGGTCACTGATTAACATACCGGGTATATTAACAAATCTCCGAGGATAGAGTTAGTGCGAATTATTTCGGTTTGGATGGTTGGTTCTACTCGCAGTGGCAAAACGACTCGTTTAGTCGAACAGTTTTGTACGTGGTTGCAAGCAGGCGATCGCCAACAGTCCCCTGAGAGACGACAGCGCTTATATCCTCATCAAGGAGAACCAGCAGTTTTAGTCTTAGCAGCAAATGACGATAATCGGCGGGAATTACGAGATCGATTAGCGGCAGCAACAGATGGTAAATATCCGATTCGCGCTAAAACCTTATTAGGTTTTTTTCAAGATGAAGTCACTTTATTTTGGCCCCTGCTGCTCCAGATTTTGGGGCTAAAAGCTCAGTTTCCGGTGCGTTTGCGCCCAGAAACCGAACAGGAATTAGCCACGCGCCTGTGGCGACAGCAGCTAGATGAAATTCCCCGTCCAGCAGGGGTAAGCGAGTCTCGTTGGGTGCGTCGCCTACTGGATATCTTGCAGTTAGCAGCAAATAGCGGCACTGCAATTGGACAGATACAGAGTATTCTTGCAGCACTGGAACAGGGACAAGGGGAGAAGAAGGCTGAGGAAGCTGAGGAGCAATTCAAAATTCAAAATTCAAAATTCAAAATGAATTCGGAATTCCGAATTCCGAATTCCGAATTCCGTACCGACTCCCTAATCTTACAGTGGCGCAATTGGTGTTGGGAGAGGGGGTTTTTGACTTATGGAATCACGACAGAACTCTACAGCAAGTATCTTTTAGGCGATCCCTACTATCAGCAGCATTTACTACGACGCTATCGCTACATTCTGGCGGACGATGTCGATGATTATCCAGCTATAGCCCGCGATTTGTTTGAGTTTCTCCTCGACCGAGGCGCGGTTGGTGCGTTTACTTATAATCCCGATGGAGCCGTGCGTTTGGGACTGGGAGCCGATCCCGAATACTTGCAAGGCTTAGCAAAGCGCTGTCAGATAGAATTTATCCAACCCTCCTCGATCGCGCTGGCTGACGATTTGGCAACGCCAGTAGTAGAGTTAGTCACGGAACCACTGGCACTGTTTTCGCTACCAGAATCAGTGCAAGCAATCCAAACCATATCGCGGGGCGACTTACTACGACAAACTGCCGATTTCATCATTCAAGCGATTAAATCGGGACAGATTCAGCCGCAGGAAATTGCTTTAATTGCTCCTGGTTTAGATGCGATCGCCCGTTATACCCTAGTAGAAATTCTGACTAAACACGGGATCTTTGTCGAATCCCTGAACGACCAACGCCCATTGACAAGTTCTCCGATTATCCGAGCCTTACTCACCCTCCTCACCCTCGTCTACCCAGGTTTAGGACGTTTAGTCGATCGAGATATGGTAGCGGAAATGTTAGTAGTATTAAGTACGAGGCGAGAGGCAGGAAAGCAGGGAGTAAAGAGCAGGGAGCAGGGAGCAGGGAGCAGGGGGAAGAGAGCAGAGGAAGACAATACCAATTCGGAATTCGCAATTAATTCCGAATTCCGAATTCCGAATTCCGAATTCCAAATCGATCCCGTCCGTGCTGGCTTGATTGCCGACTACTGCTTCCAACCGCACCCAGAACATCCAAATTTACTACCAGCAACGACCTACGATCGCTGGGATCGCTTGGGATATGCGGCAAGTTTAGCTTATGCTCAGATCGTGCAGTGGATTGAAGATCAGCGATCGCAGCAAGAACAGCGGCTTCTCCCCAGTCCCATTGTTCTACTCGACCGCGCTATTCAGAAATTTCTCTGGCAAGGCAGTAACCTTCCCTACGACCAGTTAGCAGCATTACGAGAATTACTAGAGACTGCTCAACACTATTGGGAAATCGATGCGCGGCTGCGGCAGTCTGAAGGGATCGATACTCCTGCTCACATTACGATCGCTCAATTCATTCAACTGCTACGACGAGGTACAATTACAGCAAATTCTTATCCCGTGCGTCCGATTGGTGCTGCTAGTCGTGCTGTCACCTTAGCAACTATCTTCCAATATCGTTCCAGTCGGCGGTTTCATCGCTGGCAATTTTGGTTGGATGCCGGCTCTCCTTTGTGGTCGCGTGGTGGTGCGGCAACTTTATACGGTGCGCCGTTATTTTTACAACATCGGTTCGGTCGCCCTTGGACGGCGGAGGACGATTTAAGCGCCGACACAGAAAGACTGCGACGAATTTTGCGAGATTTACTTGGGCGTGTAGGAGAAAGAGTTTATCTATGTCACAGCGATTTAGCCGCCAACGGACAGGAACAGAACGGTACTTTGTTATCTTTAGTCAACTCGGCGATTCCAGTTATAGATAACGGTTGATGGTTGATAGTTGATGGTTGACCGCTCCCTTGTCCCCCTTGTCCCC